>CASEHR010000060.1 GCA_949287785.1 uncultured Bacillota bacterium
ACTCAAAGATCAAATCAGCCAGGTCGTGTTCGCCATCGCGGTAACGGCCGGTGTGAATACCGGTCAGAACGATCTCTTTTGAATGCTGCGACAAGCGTTGAGCCTGCGCAATGAGCTTATTGAATTCTCCTGAACGCTCTCTTCCTCTGGCGTATGGGATTATGCAATATGCGCAAAACTGATCGCAACCATCCTGGACTTTCAAGAAAGAACGGGTCTTACCTTTATAATCACTCATGAAGAGCTCTTCAAAGCACGGACTGATGTTCTTTTCATACAGGTCTTTCTTGATCATTTTGTCGATATATTCTTTGATCTGATCCTTATGACTTGACCCGACCAGAAGATCGAGATCCTTGAAAACTTCATCATCGTGTTTGCTTTGAACATAACAACCGACAACAACAGTATAGGCATGCGGATGCTCTTTTTTGACCCGATGGATAAACTTACGGGTCTTGGATTCAGCGATATTAGTTACACAACAAGAAAAAATAATGTATATATCAGCTTCTTCATTGAATCCGACTTGTATGTAATCCTTATCTAATTGTTCTTGCAGGTAATGAGCTTCATAGTCATTGACTTTACAACCCAAAACCATCATGGCGTATTTTTTCATTCCATGCCCCTTCCTAAAATCGTCAAAGCGGCACAAGCAGCTGTCTCAGCCCGCAAGACACGTCTTCCAAGTGAGATACTGACAAAACCTCTTTCCTTAAGCACATCAAATTCAGCCGCACTGAAACCGCCTTCCGGTCCTATGAGGACCAATGTGTCGGCATTATCGCCAGTCGACTTATTCCGCTCTTCTTTTTCGTAGGCGATGATCTTTCTTGGATAATCGAGAAGGCTGATCTCTTCCAGAGTCATAAAATCGGTTATATCCGGGACTTTTAGACGCAAAGATTGTTCGGCAGCTTCCTTGACGATCTTACGATATCGCGTCAGACGCTTTTGCTCCGAATCATCTTTGATCACGACTCTTTCACTGATCATCGGGATGATCGTCGTCGCTCCCAATTCTGTCGCTTTTTGAATCGCCCACTCAAAGCGGTCGTGCTTGATCAAAGCCATGGCTAAGACCAGCTTATGGTCTAATTCTCTTTTCTCTTCTATCGCTTTTTCAATAAGAGCCAGCCCTTTTTCTATCGATGCGATATATAACTGATTGTCTTTGCTTACCAGACGGATCTTATAACCATCGTTTTTACGCAAAACCTTGCGTATATGATGAACGATCTCTTCATCAAGTTCGATCAGATCTCCTTCTTTTAAAAACTTATCGATAAAATACTGTTGCATATAAATATTGTAACTTAATGCGCGAATTATTGTAAAATAACTTCATGAAAAACATAAGAACCGTAGCCTTGAATATACTGTCATACTTTGTGCCGATCTTAGCTATCGAAATGATCTTCCGTGCTGCCGCCGGCTTTGATTTCTATTATATGACCATTATCAGGATCATCCTCTATTGCCTGGCTATCAGTACATTGATCGGATACCTAACTTCTCTGATCGATTCCAAGTATGCAAAGTGGATCCGCTTTTTTATCGTCCTGATCATTTCGGTCTATGCCTTTGTCGAACTGGAATTCAAGAATTTTCTGGATAATTACTATTCATTCAGCGCCGTTTCCGATGGAGCAGGACGGATAGGAGAATATGTCATCACCTTTATCAAAGATGCTAAATGGTATTACTGGTGCGTCTTTTTAATACCGCTTTTGGAGCTTATCTTCGATATCTTCGACCGCAGCAGTAAACGCGCTGTCTTTAAATGGTATGGTCTTGTATCATCTGTTTTGTTCAGTTTCGCTCTGTTTGCCATCAGTTTTCTTTCTTTGTCTGTTTCCAATACGGCGATCGACCTGAAAGATGTATATGCCCGTTTCAATAATAACGATCTTCTGATCGACAAACTGGGTCTTGATCATTTCTTAGCTCGCGATGTCGTCGCTCTGTTCATTGAACCGGACAATTCTATAGATATCATAATCAACACCGAAAAGCCAGAGACGACACCATCGCCGACAACTTCTTCGCAAAAGATTATCGATGATACACGTTTAGAGGAAGATTTCAAGAATGAATCGGATGAAACTATAAAAACGATCGATAAATATATCCTGTCCCAAAGTGGTAAGATAAGCGAAAACGACCATACAGGTGAATTTAAAGACTATA
>CASEHR010000061.1 GCA_949287785.1 uncultured Bacillota bacterium
TTATTGGTCGCCGCTCTTGGGAATACCGGTGAAGTAGCCAGTACCCTGATCAGGTCTCTATCCTTGATATATGCCAATACTTTGTCGATATCCCAGTCTACTTCATTTAAAAGATACTTTGCTTCATCGAATTCATTTTCGTAAAAATGATCACAGATCTTTTTGAAATCAAACTGATGATCTTTATACATCGGACACAATTTAAAGAAAGCTTCCCAGAATGCTTCTTTGTTTGTTTTGGTGCCATCATTCTTCAAGACATCTTCCACAGCCTTCATGATATATGGACCTACTTTGGTGACATCGATCCCCTTTGCATGTTCACCGATGTATTTTGCTAGTAACCTGAAATATCCTTTGACAAAATCATTGGTATCACACGGTACCAATGTACCGTCAAGATCGAAAAATACTGCCTTCAACATGTTTCCTCCTTAGTTACATCCACTACTTCAGCCTTCAGATAATCAAGCAGGCGCTTCTTATCACAATAAAGCCCGACGCCCATCTGACCACCTGATATCTCGATCTTTTCCAGGTGATCGACACTCTTATCAAAAATGACCTGATGTCTGGCCCTGATACCGACAGGAGATACACTGCCTCTTTCATAGCCGACGGTCTTTAATAGATCTTTCACATGGACCATCGTCAGATCTTTGACGCCGATATTCTTAGCCGCTTTCTTGAGATCGATATTCTTATTGACAGGTATGACCACGATATACAGATCATGATCATGTTTCAAAGCCAGTGTCTTGAAGCACTCCTCATACTTAAGTCCCAGGATATCCGTGACCTTCATACCGTCGAATTCACTCTTGTCGATCTCATAGTACATAGCCTCATAAGGTACACCGGCTTTATCCAATAAACGCATGACATTCGTCTTTATCTCTTTCATAACTTATCCTCGATATCTTTTGGCAGTTTACCCTTCACGGTGATGAATTCCTCTTTCAAGGGGTGATAAAACGACAGACGGTCAGCCACAAGCCCCATCTCAGCGATGATATCCGTGTCGATACCATATAATCGGTCATTAAGCAACGGATGACCGATCGCTGCCATATGGACTCTGATCTGATGGATCCTTCCGGTCTTCAGCTCGCAATCGACGATACTGTAATCCTCATATGAGACAAGGGGAGTGACGATCGTCTTGGCTGGTTGGCCGTTTTTGGTGATGACCTGTCGTTTACTGTCATGACGATCTTTACCGATCGGTCTTTCGATCGTCATCTTGTCTTTCAATTTGCCGGCACACACGGCAATATAATTCCTCTTGAGCCGTTTATATGCCAACTCTTTATCAAAATAGCTCTGAAAGATCGCTGACTTGGAAAAGAAGACCAAGCCCTGAGTATCTTTATCCAGCCGATGGATGGCGATCCCTTTAGTACCCTTATCGTAAAGATAGGCATTGACGATATCACTGAGCGTCACCTCATCACTTCCATCCCCATGTACAAGCAAGCCCGCCCTTTTATAGACGACAAGACATATCTCATCTTCATAGATCACTTCCACATCTTCTTTATAGCCTAATACAGGTTCATCGGGATAGATCATGATCTTTAATGAAACCCCGTCCAGGACATCTCCTCTTCTTGCTGGTCTTTCATCGATATATAACCATTTATTCTGGATCAGAAGATGACGGTATTTACGGGATAAGATGTAAGTGTCCAGAAACTCATCAACGGTAGTGGTATGTAAAGAATCTATATCGATGATCAACATATTATTATCGGATCTATACTTCATATCACTCCTCAAACAGACTGTCGAAAAAAGACAGTTTTTCTAGTGGTATCGGTCTTTTGGCGTTTGCGTTGCGCGCCTTCAACCGTTCAAGTCTTACATCATAGCTCTCATCAAAAAGAATAAAGCGATGATCGATATGATTATGCTTCAAAACATCATCGATATATTCTCTTTCATCCCTGTACCATAGACCATGATCGAGTATCGTATCGATCCCGTACTTATCAAGTCTGACGATCAGTTTCAGATAACACTCGATGATCGCCATTTCGATCTCTTTGTGCCGCTTTGGTCCTTCACATGTCTCATTCAAGGCATTCAAAAGCTCATCGACATTAAAGACGATGACATCCTTCCTTGATCCGGCATAAAATGTCTTGCCGCTAGCTATTTTGCCATATAATACTTCGACCATATCATTTCCTTATATATTGTATATTACCTAAGTGATATTTGATACAGACGATCTTCCACAATATCCACCTTGCCATCCTGAAGATGGGCCAGATCTTTTCATCATCATAGACCGGCAGATATATATCACTCTTATCGATGTTCTTCTTACTAGTGATATATCCTGACAAGATCATCATCTCACTGCGGTAGTAATTGGTGTGATTACAGAAATGGCCCGGATAGTGACGATTCAGAATATCCTCCTGTCTTTTAAAATTTGCAAACATCTTTCTCGCTTCTTGATAAGTCATCCCGTTAGTCGACGAACCTTTTCGTTGATAGTAATAATAGATCCGCTCTTTGATGACCCTGACTTTTGAAGCTTTCAAAAAGATGTAAGCACTGACCTCCATATCGCTGAAATTGTTGTAGGAGGTGGGAAAACGGATATCCTTTAAAAGGTCTGAACGGTAGATCTTCGCCCAGACATAATTGTTGATGGCGGTGTTTTTCATAAGACCGTATAAAGTAGCCGGCTTCTCGATGACCATCTCTTTTGCAGCACGAGCCCGGTTAAAGATGAGGTGTTCGAATTTCAAGGAATAAGAGGCCTGCACCATATCGACACCATCGATCTTGTTTACCAGTATTTCGATCGCCCTTTTCTTCAGATAGTCATCACTGTCGACAAAGACCGTATATTCACCGATGACTCTGTCAAGCCCATCGTTGTACGCTCTGGACAGACCGCCGTTTTCCTTATGATGGACTCTGATCCGATCATCGAGCTTTCGATAAGTGCTTATTATCTCCTTCGTCACTATATCGCTGCTTCCATCATCGATGATGATGATATCGAGATCCTGATATGTCTGAGTGATGATCGAATCAAGACAGCGTTTAAGATAGATGCCCGTATTGTAGACCGGGATGATGATACTGACCTTACCCTTTATATAAGCCATAAACTAAAAGGTGCTGATCTGCACCTTATTCCATTGTAAACCACAGGGATCCGTCGGCATTCTCTCCCCAAGTCTCCGATACTGTCCCCGAATAGACGAAATTGCGATCGGCATCCAAGAAGGTGCAGACATAACCGTTATCGTCACACCAGGCAGCTGCTTCTTCATAGCTCATACCCGGGACCTCATAAGGACTGGCACCGGTGTTGCCGCCGGAAGATCCTTCGACATAACTGTATACTTCAACATAAAGCCTGCTGTAATTGTCGATATCGTTACCGCTGCTCGGTGTCTGGTCGGCGATGATCCCATCCAGCGATGCATCACCGGTCTCGACATATTCGACATCCAGTTCATAACCGTGATTATCTGCCCAGCTTGTCGCATAATTCAGTGACGAACCGACAAAATTCGGAATGCTGTCAGAATCACCAGATACATATACCGTTAATGGTCCGCTCAAGTTTTCGACCAGCGTTCCGCTGGCTGGGTCAAGACCGACGACCAGCCCGCTGGCCCCTTCGACATAACGATCATCCGTCTCATCGACATAGACGATATTAAGGGTCACATTATTCTCATTTGCCCAGGCCTCGACATCACTGATCGATGATCCCTGCGAGACGAAATCCGGTACTGTTTCCGGCATCTCAGGATCCTGTCTTGCCTCATCAAAGACCTCATGATACAAAGTTCCCCTTTCATAAGGATCCTGTACACTGAAACTGAAATCAGCAACTTGTTCGATCGTCGTCTTGCCTAATGTCTCATTCATCCGGCTGGAGTTCTCTTCGATCGATCCGTTATAAGGGATCATGATCCATAACCGTAATCCCGAACCATAGTCATAATAGTAAGATGAATAACCGGTGACCCGCATATTCTGGATATCGATGAGATCCATCGTATCAAGACCGCTGAAATTCGGGACACTCAGAATATAGTTGAAAAGACTGGTCATCTGATCCAAAGAGATGTTGGTCTCAAAGTTATCACCGGCAGCTTCCAAAGCATCCAAAGCCCGGTTGATATCGTTCAGCTCCAGTAATCTTGAGACGATCTGGGCGATGACCTGCTGCTGGTTGAGCTCACGGTCATAGTCGCCATTTGGCATCGCATGTCTTTCTCTTGCGAAAGCCAGAGCCATCTCACCATCAGCCCATTGGACACCCTCTTCGATCCAGACGGTGTAATTACCTCTTTGAGTACTGGAATCCTGGGCCAAGAAAGCGACCGGCGAATCGATCTCGATACCACCCAAGGCATCGACGATATCGACGACCCCTTTAAAGTTGACTTCCATATAGAAATCGATATCGATACCCATCATCTCACTGACCGTATCCATCAAACACTGTCTGGAAATACCACGGGCTGCATTGATCTTCTGTTTTGAACCGGTACCCGATATCTCGACATAGGAATCGCGAGGGATCGAGGTCAGAGTGACCGTCATGCTTTGTGGATTGACACTGGCGACGATGATCGCATCTGCCAGACCGTAAGTATCCGACTCCGGCGCATAACCGATCAGAAGCACATTGAACGGTTCCATCGAAAGGTCGACATTGCCGGCTGTATTTTCCCCGGTCTGCATCTGTTCAGAATACTCTTCGATCACGACCATCTGATCCAGATAATCGCCATAACCTTCCTGATCGGCATACATCGAATTAAAACCGCTCGGAAGAAGTGCACAGTCGACTTCCTTATTGATCAGTGCCGACATCAATTCATCGACACTGTTATATGTCTCATAACGCGGCGAGATATTCGCCTCATTCAGTTTCTTCTGACCTAAAGCGCTCGGCGAAGCGTCACTACCGTTTGTCATCCCGACGACTTTGCCTTCCAGATCTTCGATGGCGGCAATATCATCGTTATCATAGGTCACGATACTGACACTGATCGTCTCATATTGAGCCGAACCGTCATTGATCATATTACCGACGGCATTGCTGACCCGGTACAGCAGATAATTGCCATATGCCGATGCGGCAAAAAGGATGACCGCAAATATCAGGCTGACGATCTTGAGTTTTTTGTCATTGGTGGTATAACCAAAGATAAAGATGACATCAAGAATGGCGATGATACAAAGAAGCGCTCCGATAGCAGCGATAAAAGTCGTCCTTTCAAGATTGGAAAAACGCCAGGCCAAGATCGCCAGGATGATGACTGAGATATTGGCTAGGGCAGTAAAGATAGCCCCTGATATACTGATCACCTTATTCAGCTTCTTCATATGTTTCTCCTATCGCTTCAACGATCTCATAACGACCGGTCTCGGCATCTCTGATGACGATATATGATTGTCTTGTCGAAAGACCGCTCGTATCCATTGCGTTGTCCTTGTAAGTAAAGGTACAGTCGACATTGAAGGCATCACTGTAATGCAATGATGCTCCATCAGCATCGACCAATTCATAACCGCCGGACAATCTGGCGGCACTAGCTTCAACCGATGCGACCTCGAGCACTTCGTCTTTGCCGTATTCGTTGATCGCATTATTGATCCCTTTATAAAAACCGTCACGCGCTTCATTGTAGATATTGACTTTCTGATCGCTGTAGACATAATACATTCCGCCGACATCATACTGACCGTGTTTATTGGTCCAGGTATAGAAATCAGCGACGAAATTCTCGACGACCAGTTCAGCACACAACTCCTGATCGACTTCTTCAGCATTCAAGGCTGCCGTCAGCTCATCGAAAAGCTCTTCTTGTAAAGCTGTCGGTTGTGCCCTCAGATGATAGTCATATTCAGCGATCGAAAGACTGATCTCACCGGAAGTCTGATCGGTCAGATTTCGCAAAGACAAAAAGGCCATCAAGAGTAAGACGATACAGATAATGACCAGAGGTATGAGGATAACAGCTAATATTCGATAACGGTTTTTCTTACTTTTCATCATTTACTCCCCTTAAGCCATGATATATTATCACCATCACCGGGCTTTGTAAATTGAGTAAAAGTAATATTACCTTAACGTAAGTTTAAGACTAATAACGCTTGCGGATGATGTATTTCGGCCGTCTTTTCACTTCGACATAAGTCCGGGCCAGATATTCACCAACGATCCCCAGGACCAGAAGTTCGATCCCGCCAAGCAAGGTGATGATGACGATCAAACTGGGATAACCGGCGACCGGATCACCAAAGAAGATCGCCTTGATGGCAATATAGATCATATAGACAAAACCGAACACCGACACCAGTGCTCCGATCAGTGTCGCCAGACGCAAAGGAACAGTCGAAAAACCGACAATCCCATCGATCGCATATTTGAACAAGCCCCAGAAAGACCACTTAGTCTCACCGGCGACCCGTTTCTCGTTTTCGTACTCGATATACTTCGTATTGAAGCCGACCCAGGCAAAAATACCCTTGGAAAAGCGATGATATTCATCAAGTGTCAAAATGGCATCGACCATCGGTCTTTTCATCATTCGATAATCTCTGGCGCCATCGACGATCTCAACATCGATCATCTTATTGATGATCTTGTAAAAAAGACGGGCAAAAAAGGACCGGATCTTCGGTTCGCCGGCTCTTGTGACCCGATATGTCGCCACGCTGTCGTATTCATCATCCTTGAGGATCTCGATCATCTCAGGCAAAAGCCTTGGCGGATCCTGCAGATCGGCATCGATGAGGACGACGAGATCACCATCACTCTCTTTAAGGCCGGCCAGGATCCCGGCTTCCTTACCGAAATTGCGGGAAAAAGAGATGATCTTGATATTGGGATCCCGCGCTTTGAGTTTTAAGCCTGTTTCCACGGTCTTATCCTTTGATCCGTCATCGACGATGATGATCTCATAAGCCATATCCGGAATGTACTTTATGAGTTCTTCATAGAATAGCGGTAAAGCCTTTTCCTCGTTGAAACAAGGTACGATGATCGATAATTTCTGCATATCACTATTATAGTAGTTTTAATGTCCTTTTACATCTAAAGATGCAGTTTAATTAAGATTCACAGATCTAATGTTTCAAGCCACTCTTCTTCCATCTCTTCCGTGACCTTGTAACTTGCGTATTCTTTAAAGAAACCCTCATGCCATAGATGAAATTTATCTCTTCCGAATTTCATAAAGATTGCTTTTGCTCTTTTGAGCGGCGAAGAATAGTAGTGAAAACGGATATGATCTATCGCTTGCCATCTTTTGACAGCCAGTATATTCGGCTCTTTATCGATAAAACGCGTATAGATCTTTCCTTCCGCTGTTTTAAAACTGGCAATATCTTCATCGTTTACGACAAGTGTCCAGACAACATCATTGCCTGCCACATGAGGAAAGTAGTTCCGATCGATAAGGGTCTTGAATAGACCGCTGAATGTCGATGCTTTATCGATCGTATAAAAGATCCGATGATCATCCGCATCATCACCCATACACACGCTATCGCGATCGATCATCACTTCGATTTCATTCACCATATCAGTCCCCATCCTTGAAATAATCACTCTCTAAGATATCGTAAGAGATGGCGATGAGCTCTTGATAATAGCGCTGATCTTCTTGCACTTCATTCTGGGTGATATCACCAATTAGCGTGAAACCATCGCTGTCATAACTGTAATCATCCGTCTTATATTCCCCATTGGCACTGAAATAGAAACCACGGTAATCCTCATCGAAGATATCTGTCCCAAGATAGGTCTTCTCATCGATATCGATGTCCCACATGTTGCAGATCGTCGGCAAGATATCCAAAACAGTGGCAATCTTGCGGTAACTGAGGGCTTCGGTCTGACTGTTATAGATAAAGAAGTCAGTATTGGTCAGCTCTTTACTGTATCCGATCCCCATCTGATCATACAACGGGCTTCCCTCAGAGACATCCAGTTCCTTGACCAGATGATCGCCATATAACACGATGACCGTATCATCAAGCTTCCCTTTTTCGCCTAAATTTGCCATGAGTTCAGCAAGCGCCTGATCCAGATCCATATTCTTGGCAAGATATATGGCATACTCATCATCAAGATCCGGATACTTTTCTTTGACCCTTTCATAGTTTTCCTGTTTGACGCCGACGGCATCCATCGTAAACGGCTGATGACCATCATAAGTGATCCAGAAAGCCAGATAGTGACCATCACTCTCATACAGGATATCAAATTCATCGACCATCATACTGTCACTGAGGGTCTCATCATAACCGAGATCACCACGATCAAAGAATTCATCATAACCATAAGTCATAAAGATCTCGTCACGATTGTAGAAAGAACCGTAACTGTTATGATAGGCATATGTATCATAACCGATACTTTTGAATGCCTTGGCTAAAGTCGTTACATAGGTATTCTGACTCCGGTCATAACATGCTCCGCCAACTGTCGGGATCAAAGATGTATTGGTCATGAATTCGCTGTCGCTGGTCGAACCAGACAATAAAGGTGTATTGAAACCGGCGATATCGATACCTTCGTATTTGAATTTATAAAGGGTCGGCGTCAATTCCTCATCGATCGCGAAATCATTGAATGATTCAGCCTGAATGACGATGATATCCTTATCTTTGAAGATGCCGGTCATCGTATTGTCTTCATGTTCGTCTCTGGCGTTTAAAAAACCACCGATCGCTTCCAAGTCGACATCAAGCGGGGTCATCTCGATCACAAAGTCCCGGTATAACAAGGTCAGCGTGCCGAAACGGTCGACAAAATCCGTCGTACTCGGTATATCCTTATAATAGTAATAGTCTAAATGCATCAGCCATGGTGCATAATCTTCTTCCATCGCCCTGACTTTACTGCTATAGATAAAGATAGATACAGCGATCGGAATGATACATAATAATGACAAAAGATGGTATCGATTGTCTTTTTGATACTTCTTCTCATAACGGTAATAGAAAAAGACACTGGAAACAGTTATGACAATAAGCACGATAAAAGGAAGGATATCCGTCACCTGTATAAAAGGAAGGATACTGTCGGTGACACCGGCTGCTTCCTTAAATAGATTAAAGACCGTCGCCAGACGGAAATACTGATCAAAAGCCCGTAAATAGATATTCTGAGCTATGAGATATAAAGTAAACACAAAGGCATACACAAAGGTGATATAGCGATTGATCACAGGCGGTATAGCGATGACGATGATGCACAATACCGAAAGGACGATCAAAAAGATCGGGATCTCAAGAAATGGCATATTCGAGTAAAAATACTTGACCAGGACCAAATAGATGCCCATCACGCAAAGATAGGCCAATTCAGACAGATAATACTTCTTATCTTTCAAAAACTCTTTCATGGCTAGTATGATAGCACTTTTTAGTCCCCAAAAGTATAGATTCCAAAAGATCCGCCATCGACACTGAAGACACCTTTCCCCTCACCATCCAAGGTCACGGTCTTATGCGTATTGATATCGATCATCTTTTTAAAGGCGTTGCGCTTACCCAGCATCATCGTCTTACTGCCGCCCGGCCCGTCATCGAGAATGACCGCCAGTCCCTCATCGTCCTTTTCACCCTCAAATGTCCAGCCGACGATATCGGGATCATCAAAATAATCCCTCTGTATACCGGTCATCTTATGTTGTCTTATATAGATGAGCTTATCGATAATATCCCTAAATGACCTGGTCTTATATTTGGCTATACCATAATAATCACCATAGAAGACACAGGGATAACCCTCATTTCTGAGTAAGATGACGGCATAAGCCATCGGCTTGAACCAATCGGCGACGACCGTCTGTAACGCTTGACCGATCTGGGTGTCGTGATTTTCGACAAAGCTGACACTGTTTGATGGTCTTGCATAGGTCAGGGTGTCTTTGAGGATTGCCTGCATATCAAAATAACCACCACCGTTTGAGATCTCAAAGAAGTGATAGTGAAGCGGTACATCAAACAAAGAGAACGAGCTGTCGTTTTTATCGATATATGCTGAAAGTTCACTTAGATCGCAAGACCAGTACTCACCGACAGTGAATAGCTCCTTATGCGTCTTTTCCCTGAGATAGCTGAGCCATCCTTTGAAAAAGTCACTGTCGATATGTTTCAAGGCATCAAGACGAAAACCATCGACCCCGGTAAAGTCCAGATACCAAAGACCATAACGGTACAGTTCTTCCTTCACCTCTTTATCATCGACATCCACATCTGCCCCCATAAGGTAGTCATAATTGCCGTTTTCATCGGAAACATCTTCACTCCACATTTCCCCTTTAAAACGGTAAATGGCTTTCTTCTTACTGTGATCATCGTAGTCGACCCCGCTAAAGTGGCGGCTGTTCCACCTAAAAGTTGAATACTTGCCGTTTCGTCCTTTGAAATCAAAGCGCGTCCAGGCTTTGATCTTCTCATCGTCCGCGATGACTTTATCACGGTCGTTACTGTCAACAGATGAGGCGATGACATCCTCCGTACCGTCAGCACCCATCTTGTGATTAAAGACCATGTCAGCATAGATATCGATCCCATACTTGTGTGCTTCCTTTATCGCCGCCAGATATTCGTCTTTCGTTCCGTATTTAGTACGGACAGTCCCTTTCTGATCAAATTCTCCAAGATCATATAGATCATAAACACCATATCCGACATCATTGATACCGGCTTGTCCTTTATATGAGGGCGGTAACCACAAAGCCGTGATCCCGATATCATGA
>CASEHR010000062.1 GCA_949287785.1 uncultured Bacillota bacterium
ACCTCTGCAGGTTTTAGCATCGTTGTTTGACGCATGTTTTCTGTACCTCTTTTCTATATGTAGTTTCCGGGGCTACCTATAACAAAAGGTGTGCTCAATAATTCTAGATGAAACACGTGGACTTTGCAATCAAAATATCACGCTCTGGTGAGTTTTTTGAGTGCTTTTTGTATTTTGATACGGATAACGGTACTGGCAGAGCCAAAATCGAGGACTAAACTGGTCTTGTTTTCAGTGATCTTCTTAGCTCCGACTTTCTTGATCTCATCATAAGAGATCTTCTCTGTTTCATATAATTCGACCGTAACGCTGAACAAGGCGCTTGATACCGACTTGATGTTGTCGCTGCCGCCGACCGCATCAAACAGACGACTGCAGATGATATTCGAACGATCCGATCCAATGACATCATAAGCGAGATAACGGTAATATACGGCAGTCATCAAAAAGTAGATGATCGCAAAGATGATACCGATCATGAGGATGACCAGGATCGTATGGGTATATTCAGGGATCCGGATGTTGATGAGATAGTCGACTAAGGCACCCGGCATCGCGCTGACGGTCGATCCGCTATATTCAAATCCCAGAAAAGCTCCGTTCAGTGACAGGATACCAAAAAGCGAAGCACTGAGCATAAGATGAAAGATCAAAAGCAGCGGTGATGTAAATAGCAGTAATAATTCAAGCGGCAAGGGATTACCGCAGATGATCGACACAAAACAAGCACCTACCAGAAACAACAGATGGCGATGTCTTTCCTTTTTGTCGGAAATAGTAAAGTACATGCCAAGATACATAGCCGGTAAAGCGAAGATGTTGATGATGTAATAAGGGGTTATAAAACGACCGGCACCGCTGTATGTCAAAAGGGCATCAGGCATATAGGCCCAGATATTCACATCACCCAGGACCGTAGCTCCGCTTATCGCAGCATATGTACCGCCGCTTGCCCCATACCAGAAAGGATATCTGATCAGATTACCAAGCCCTAAGATCGACAAAGATCTGTCCAAAAGACCATAAGCAGCCAGCCGATACGGATCACTTATATCCTCAGCGATCCAGGTCATGATCGAAACGATGATCTCGATAAAGTACGGCCAGACCAGGACCGTGACAAAACCCAGGATAAGACACAGGACGACATTGTACAAGATCGCCCGTGAATCTTCATTCATAAAACCGAAAAAACTGTAGATACTCTTCTTACGCGATGTAAGATAACTGTATCTGGTGATAAGAGCTACCGCAAACGATCCGATCATGCCGGTCTGGATCGGATAATACGTGTCCGAAGATGTTGAATGGGATAATCCCAGGGCATTGGTATAAGCCTGTGATACCAGGGAATGATCATTGAGAAACATCGTCGTAACCATGAAGGTCGCATAGCCGATGATGGCTAAAAGCGCCGGCATCCCGCTGTTGGCTCTTTTGGCTACGAGGTTGATCATGAAGATCAGCGGCATGTTGATCACTAAGAAGTTACCGATCCGGTATAATATCTGTCCGGTAAGCTGAATGTAGGTGTTATCTATCGTATAGAAGACATTGAGATTGTCGTTTTGGATCAGGTAACCGATCGCCAGAAAGACAAAGGCTACAAACATGATCCTGATCGGTAACCGACAATTGTCATATAACATATTCCATCTTTTCATGAGTATATCTTATCACATTAAGATATAATATTAGGTATGAAAAAACACCTCGAAAAAGAATACAAGGTGACTCTGGACAAGGAACGTTATCTTGAACTTCTGGCTGAATTGAAGATCGATAAGACTTATGTTCAGATCAATCACTATTACAGTGCTCCTTTAAATGCCGGGATCAGGATCAGGGAAAAAGACCATAAGTATACCTTTACCCTTAAGGTCAAGGCTGATGATAAAATAATCGAGTACGATATCGACCTGGATAAAAATGATATCGATGATCCAAGGATAAAGGCTTTAAAAGAGAAGATGGGTATCGGTGATTTACGCTATCTTGGCGACCTTAAAACAACCCGTTCGGATATCGATCTCCCCAAGGCGACACTGTCTCTTGATAAAAACGAATATCTCGGTATTACCGATTATGAGCTTGAATACGAATTGAAAGATGCTGCGGTCGATGACATCGGCCCGCTGAAGGAGGTATTGAAAATGAATGAAATCAAAGTAAACGAAAACACCAAATACGCCCGCTTCCTCGCCGCCAATAACGGCAAGACAGCGATCTTTTGTGCCGATGGCTTAGAAGAATGCGAAGCTTTGATCGTCATGGATCTTCTGAAAAGAGCCGGTCTTCATGTCGATCTGGTATCGGTCAATGAAACTAATGATATTCTTTCCAGTCATAATCTTTTATTTAAAGCAGACAAGAATTTCAAGGATATCGACAAAGACGCATATGATGTCCTGGTATTACCAGGTGGCTTAAAAGGAACCAAGACTTTAAGCGAAAACAAGGAACTCATCGCCCTTATCAAAAAATACAAGGAAGAAGGCAAGATCATTGCGGCTATCTGTGCTGCCCCAAGCATCTTCGTCCTTAATGACCTTGTGAAAGACGATCACTTCACCGTCTATCCGGGTTTTGAATGCGGCATGCGCTCAAGTGAGAAAAAAGCAGAAGTCGATGATAATGTCATAACCGGCAAAGGCGTCGGAGCTGCTTTTGAATTCAGTTATCAGATCATCGCCCGGCTTATGGGTGAGGATAAAGCGACCGAGGTCTTTAAAGAGATCCAGTACATCTGATGAAGATCATCATCTCACCGGCCAAGACGATAAACGACAAAAACGACTTCACCTATCACTTATCCGCCGATCCGCTCTATATCGATAAAGCCAGGGCGTTATACACCTATCTTCTATCGCTTGATCAGACAAAGATCAAAAGCATCTATAAGTGCTCTGACAAGATCGTTAAGAAGACCTTTGACGATCTGAGAAGATATGATATCGACAAGGGATATATCAATGCGCTGTTTGCCTTTGACGGCATCCAATACAAAGCGATGGCGCCGTCTGTATTAGATGATGACGCCTTACTTTATCTCAATGATCATCTTTGCATCTTATCCGGCCTATATGGTATCCTTCGCCCTTTCGATCTCATCGTTCCCTATCGTTTAGAGATGGGTTTTCATCTTGACGGCTTCAAAGAAGCTGATCTTTACCGGTACTGGTCCCTCAGTGACTACTTTAAAAATGATACTGTCATCGATCTTGCCTCCGAAGAATACAGTAAGGCTATCACTGCGGACAAGATCAAGATCGACTTTATAAACGATGGCAAAATAAAGGCAACATATGCTAAAAAAGCCCGCGGCGCTTTTGTGCGATATATGGCGGTAAATAAGATCACTTCGATTGCGGATATGGAAAAGTTCAACGATCTGGGGTATCATTTAGATAAGGACCGGTCAAATGACCATCATCTTGTATTTATAGGAGGTTGAAATGACACTGGTACTGTGTTATCCGAAATGTACTACTTGTAAAAAAGCCCTTAAGTATCTCGATGATCGGAAGATCAGATACACATACCGTGATATCGCCAAAGATAATCCGGATCTTGATGAACTGAAGCTCTGGTATGAGCAATCTCATCTTGATATCAAGCGCTTTTTCAACACATCCGGCAATTCATACCGGGCTTTAGACAAAGATAAACTCAAAGATATGTCAATTGATGAAAAACTGGCCCTTCTGGCTCATGATGGTATGCTGGTAAAAAGACCGATCGTCATCGAAGGCGACAAGGTGCTGGTCGGTTTCAAGATCGAAGAATGGGAGGCAGTATATGGTCAAGAAGTTTAGTATCATCATCAGTTTACTGATCTTATCGACTGTATCGATAAGCGCCAGCAGCGCATCGATCGCTGATTCGATCAAGATGGTCTATCCCATCAGCGGTTATATCCCCTATGTCACGAGCTTTATCACTTTCCTGTTTCTGACGGTGGTATATCTCTATATCGTCATCATGTATGATGTCAACCGCAAGAAAAGTCTGGCAATAGCCGCTTTTATCTGGTTATGTGCATTGGGTGCCTTAGCTTACTTCTTCAACAGCTACAGCGCGACCGAAGCAACCATCTGGATCTCGGTAGTGTCCTTTATGATCATCGCTTTTAAAAGCCTGTTCATAACCAGAGCTGAACTTAAAGACGAATAAATTCTCTTAAAGGATCCGGTGTATAAAACACTAACTGCTTATACATTCATGTATCAAAAGATGCCTGAATGTATTTTTTTGCTAAAAAAGTGTCTTACCACATCATGATAAGACACCTTATATTTATGAACGATCAAATGTGAAGTTATGATCCTCTTTGACGATATCCAGGATCCTGTTCAGATCATCGATATAATCATTGGCTGCTGCCTCTTTAAGACTTTCGATACGAGCTTTATTGAAGATGTAACCGACTGTATATGCCCCGGCTTTTTTACCGGCTTCGATATCAGTCGTACTGTCACCGACATAGATGAGCTGATCTCTTGTCCACTTATTTCTGAGGATGATCTTATTGATCCCTTCCGGATCTGGTTTTTGTTTTTTTACATCATCGGCGCCGACGATATCATCGATATAACCGTCAAGATCAAAAACCTTGAGGTTCTCTTTGACCGTTTCTTTCATCTTTGTTGAAACGATGCCGATGTGATATCCTTCATCCTTCAGGGCTTTCAAAGTCGTTTCGACATGTTCCATCGGCTTGTTGCGCTCTTTGAAGATCTGTCGGTTATAATCTCGATACTCGCGCAACAGACTGTCCATATCCAGATCGCTGAAATACTTGCTGAAGATATCCTGTAAAGACGGGCCCAGCACTTCGAGTTCGACATCTTTGGTAAATTTCTCACGACGGTTATACTTGATGAAAAGGTATCGGTATGTCTCGATGATCCCTTTTTCCGTATCTAACAATGTGCCATCAAGATCAAATAAGACAATCGGTTTCTTCTTTTTGAAAAACAGCTTGTCGATCACTCCGAAGAAACCCAATAAACCGATCACAAGATAGACGATACTGGTAAGCTGAGCCATTCTGATCGGTCCCAACATCAGCGAATCCTGTCGATGTCCTTCGATGAAGAAGCGGATCACACCATACCACATGAAATAGGCCCATACAAGATCGCCGCGCTTATTCTGAAATCTCCTTAAAAGCAGACCGATGACAAAGAAACCGATAATACACAATACACTTTCATAGAAAAACATCGGTTCATAATAGGTACCGCCGATGTGCATGCCTTCCTTCAAAAAGGATAGTGCACCGTCAAAATATGATGGTGATACTTCAAAGCCATAGCATTCCTGATTGAAGAAATTGCCCCAGCGACCGATTCCCTGTGCCAGTAAGACACTCGGCACGATCTGATCGGCAGCCCTTAAGAAATCGATATTCTGTTTGCGGGCATAATATAAGCCATAAGCCAAAGCGGCGATAAAACCGCCCTGGATCGCCAGACCACCGTCCCATATCGCAATGATCTCCAAAGGATTCTGGATATAATAACCGATATCATAGAAGGCACAGAACCATATCCTTGCCCCCAAGATGCCGGTTATAAGAACGCCGAAGAAAAGATCATCGATGTAAAACGCAGGATATTTGATCCTTTTGAAATTATGACCGCTGATGATATAGGCGATCAGGGCACCCGTGATGATGCATACCGCATACCAGGTTATTCTCAGATCGCCGATCTGTAAAAAGATCTGATGAGCTGGAAAAAATTCTATCATAAGCCTCCTTTTTCATTCTTTTCGATCAGGGCTTGCAAGCGGGCCTGGAACTCCTTGGCGCTGTCAGTCCCTTTCTGAAGCAGGCGGAA
Organism: uncultured Bacillota bacterium; assembly: GCA_949287785.1. Lineage (GTDB taxonomy): Bacteria > Bacillota_I > Bacilli_A > Erysipelotrichales > Erysipelotrichaceae > JAHHTG01. The sequence continues at coordinate 5,844 of CASEHR010000062.1, forward strand.
ATTAGCTACGGCTGCTTCGATAATGACACTCAGAGAACGTCCTTCTCTTACCGGAACGATGATCAAAGGCTTCATAAGGCCCATGATATCGATCGTCTCGGTAGCTCCTATGCCTGTGCGATCGATGTTTTCCTGGCTGGAAAACAACTTAAGCTCGATGACAAAATCAAGATTTGAGGTATCAAGACAACTCACAGCTCCATATACCGCTGTCATGTCGATGACACCGATCCCTCTTATCTCAAGCATATTCTTCAATAATTCCGGTGCTTTACAGGTCAGATCATTGTGGATGCGATATATCTCGACACAGTCATCAGCCACCAGCATATGTCCCCGTCTTACAAGGTCGAGGGCGAGCTCCGATTTACCGATCCCGCTTTCACCCTTGAGCAAAACACCGATGCCGTAGATATTCATCATGACACCATGATACACCTGACATGGGGCTAGCTTTTCATCGAGATAAGACATGATCTGGACTGATATCCGCAATGTTTCCTCCGATGTCTGAAAGACCGGGAAATTGCGCTCCATGGCGATCTGGATCAGGGCTTCCGGTGCCTGCTGATCCTTAGTGATGATGATACAAGGTGTATAGGCATCAGTGATGATACCGAAACGGGCGTATTGTGTATCATGATCGACTGTACTGAGGAATTCAAGCTCCTTGGTCCCGATGATCGTCACTCTCTTCAGGTCGTTGATCCGCATATAGCCGGCCAGCTCAAGACCAGGCCGGTTGATATCCGGTGCGACGATCCAGCGTTTCAGACTCTCTTCATTGCCGGTCAGCTGTTTGAGACCGAACGTATCTTTGAGATCACCGACAAATACTTTCTGATCGTAGTTGATATTATCGCTCATAATTATCCTCCAATACCTTCTTCAGATAGATACCTGTGTAGCTGCTGGGATTTTTACTTACTTCTTCCGGCGTTCCGGTCGCGATGACCTGTCCACCGCCGTCACCGCCCTCCGGTCCGAGGTCGATGTTGTGATCGGCACATTTGATGATGTCGAGATTGTGTTCGATAACCAGCACCGTATCTCCATTATCCACTATCTTCTGAAAGATATCAATGAGCTTTTTGACATCGTCGGTATGAAGGCCGGTCGTCGGCTCATCCAGCACAAACAAGGTCTTGCCCGTCGCTTTCTTCTGCAGTTCACTGGCTAATTTCACCCTCTGTGCCTCACCTCCGGAAAGAGTCGTTGCGCTTTGACCCAGTTCGACATAACCAAGACCCACATCGTACATGACCTTTAATTTGTCACGGATCTTAGGTATGGCATAAAAGAACTCCAGCGCTTCCTTGACGCTCATCTTCAGAACATCGTAGATATTCTTGCCTTTATAGGTGACCTGCAATGTCTCGTCATTATATCTTCGGCCATGACATTCTTCACATTCGACATAGACATCCGGCACAAACAACATCGAGATCTTCTTGACGCCATCACCCTGACACGCCTCACAACGGCCGCCCGGTACATTGAAACTGAAACGCCCTTTATCATAACCGCGCTCTTTAGCACTTGGCGTCATCGCAAAGAGCTCACGGATATCATCAAAGACACCGGTATAGGTCGCCGGGTTGGATCTCGGTGTCCTGCCGATCGGATCCTGGGAGATCTCAATGATCTTGTCGATGTGTTCAAGCCCTTTGATACGCTTGTACTGTCCCGGCTGGATCCTCACCCGACCAAAAGCTTTCTGGATCGATTTGGTGATGATATCATTGACCAATGTGCTCTTGCCGCTGCCGGAAACACCGGTAACGCAGCAGAAAGTGCCCAAAGGTATCCTGACATCGATATTTTTGAGATTGTGTTCCCTGGCCCCCGAGACCTCGATAAAGTGACCATTACCTTTTCTTCTGCTTTGGGGAACGGCAATATATTTTTTATGTGACAGATACTGACCGGTGATCGATTTGTCGTTGGCCATCACTTCCGCTGGTGTGCCGCAGGCGATGACCTCACCGCCATCCTTACCGGCACCCGGACCGATATCGATGAT
>CASEHR010000063.1 GCA_949287785.1 uncultured Bacillota bacterium
ACTGTTGTCAAAGAAATATAAAACGATATTACCGTTGGTTCAAGGCGATTCAATCTCGTTTTTTCAAGTTGAAGAATATAAATTGAGTACGACACCGATGAGCCGGCTGCCATGATCATTCCCATTAAACCATCGCTTTCTATCTCATCAATAAAACAGATTATTCCAATACACACAAAAATAACTGAAATAATTATCGGCTTGGATAGTTTTTCACGATAGTACAAAACACATATCAGAATAACAACTACCGGATACAGGAAGTGTAAAGTGGTGGCAGTACCGGTGGAGATATAATTATACGATCCTGCCAATAGTAAGTTGGTTACAACAGATATCAAACCAAGGTGAGTAGCAATCTTGAATACCTTGTCTTTTTCAATAAGTAATGACTTCTTTTTAAACGCCGATAAAGCAAGGATAATTGGGACAGCAAACAAATATCTGAAAAAGGATACAGTCATCGTGTTGAGTCCGCTGGCATATAAGTTCATTGTTATTAGCGGTATTACACCAAACAAGACACCAGAAAGTAAAATGAAAAAGCAACCAAGAAACATATTAAGCCACAATCGAAATGATCTCCAGCAGATCATCGATATGATAATCAGCCGAGCTTTGATCAAAATGATAACGATTATCGTTTTTGGCTATCACCTTGAGACCAGCTTCTTTAGCTGCTGTGATCCCTAAAGTCGAATCCTCGACTACATATATTTCATCGATTTTCGTTGATGGGTATTTATTTCTTGTGTAGATGTATATTTCTGGATTTGGTTTACTCTCTTTGAAATCTTCTCCACTGATCACATAATCAAAACAATCTGACACTCCTAAAAGATCCAATATCTTATGTATGTGTCGCAAAGGCGAAGAAGAAGCAAGTGAAAGACTGTGACCGTTATTCTTTAGTTCAGTTATCGTTTCTAAAACATTAGGCATAAACAATTTTCCAAAATCAATCGGTCGGTTCTTAAAATACTCTCTTCTTTCTTTTTCGAAATTTTCATAATCGAAGGTGCTGCCGATCAATTCACGTAATTTAACCTTATCTCTTTTAGTATTGCTACCTACGAGATCTAAAAGATCGCTCTCTGCAACAGAGTAACCTTTGTAAGCCAAAAATTCCTTGAGTCGTTCCAGATAGACCCCCTCGGAATCGATTATTACACCATCCATATCAAAAATAATCACACTCATACGACACCTCTATGTAATTATAGCGGGTGCTGGTGTCATACTTAATTTTTAGAATTACACTATATTAAGTGCAATCTATGCAGATTGGTAACTGAGAAGCAGCTTTCGTAACTGCTCTATAAATAAAACTCACTTAAGATAAGCAAAATAGATCGTATAACTTACCAAAACCGGCAAATCAGCACGATCTATTCTGGAGTTTAAATTATTTGAACCGGCCAATTTATATTGACTCAATAGAATGTATGTAACCTGTCTTATATACTATCATCCGTCTTTTTATCATCGACGATCATATAAAGGGTGGCACTGTCTTCTTTCTTGATATGTTCCTTGATATCCAATACTTTGACCTTTAGTTCTCGATGGCCGAAGACGATGGTTATCTCGTCACCGGTTTTGACTTCATAAGCCGCTTTTACTTTCCGGCCATTCACAAAAAGCCGTTCTGCATCAGCCAGTTCTTTAGCTACCTGTCTTCTTTTCAATATCCGCGCTACTTTTAAGTATTTATCGATCCTCATCTTTGATCACCTCACTTAAACCATCCAATAACCTGATGATATCACCCATCTCTTCCAGACGCTTTTGAAAACTGAATTCGATCTTTTCCCTGATATATCTGATCTTGATATCAGGAGATATATCACTGGCGAGCTTAAACAATTTCATGCCATCGATCGTATCGGAAAATGCTTTGGTAAGCGTGATCAGGATCCTGGCATTCTGGATCCTTAGCGATTCGACCTTTATTCCATCGATGAACAGCTCCAGCTGCTTTTTCTCAAAGATCGCTTCGATCTCCTTTGGTAGTTTACCATAACGGTCCTGAATCTCCAGATAGTAATCATAAAGCTCTTCTTTGGTCGATATTTCATCAAGGTGATGGTAGATATCCAATTTATCATAATCATTCTCTGCAAAAGTATCAGGAATATAAGAATCAAGCGGGATGTTTGGTTTTAGTCTGTTCTCTTCTTCCTTGACCTCTTCGCCTTTTTTCTTCTTTATCGCTTTTTCTAACATCGACAGGTACAAGTCAAGACCGACATTGTCGATAAATCCCGATTGTTTGGCTCCGAGCATATCACCGGCGCCTCTGATCGCCAGATCACGCATAGCGATCTTATAACCGCTTCCCAGAGCCGTGAATTCCTTAATCGCTTTGAGACGCTTATTGGCGACTTCCGAAAGTTCCTTCTTCGGTGGGATCATCAGATAAGCATAGGCGATCTTATCACTGCGACCGACCCGGCCCCTGATCTGATAGAGCTGAGCCAGACCGAAATTCTGGGCATTGTCGATGATGATGGTGTTGGTGTTGGGAATATCGATACCTGTCTCGATGATCGTCGTACAGATGAGGATATTGGCCCGGTCCTCATAGAAGGCCATCATCGCATCTTCCAGCTCTTCTCTTTCCATCTTGCCATGCGCGACGATGATCTTGGCTCCTTTGATCTTTTTCTGTAAGTTACGGGCGATGCTGTAGATCCTTTCGATATCATTGTACAGATAGAATACCTGACCACCGCGCGCCAGCTCCCTTTCGATGACTTCTTTGATCAGACTCTCGTTTTTTTCAACGATATAAGTCTGGATCGGATAGCGGTCCTTTGGTGGTGTGTCCAGCGTCGAAAGACCTCTGAGACCGACTAAAGACATCTGTAAAGTCCGCGGGATCGGTGTCGCACTTAAAGAAAGGACATCGATCGATTCCTTGAGCTGTTTGATCTTCTCTTTATGTTCAACACCGAAACGCTGCTCTTCATCGATTATCAGCAAGCCCAGATCTTTAAAGACGATATCTTTAGACAAGATGCGGTGTGTACCGATGACGATATCGACCGTCCCGTTTTTCAGATCGTTCAGGATCTTCACCTGATCTTTATAGCTGATATAACGGTTCAGGACTTCGACGCGTACCGGATAATTTTTAAAACGCTCTTTGAAGGTGCTGTAATGTTGCAAAGACAAGACGGTGGTCGGGCAAAGATAAGCCACCTGTTTATGATCCAATACAGCTTTCATAGCGGCTCTGATCGCAACTTCCGTCTTGCCGAAACCGACATCTCCGCACAAAAGCCGGTCCATCGGCCTTTTGTCTTCCATATCTTTTTTGACTTCGATGACCGATCTTGTCTGATCCGGTGTCAGATCATAGGAGAATTCCTTCTCAAAAGCTTTCTGGATATCGTTATCCTTGCTGAAGGCATAGCCGATATTCTGTGAACGGTGTTCATAAAGAGCGATCAGTTTCTCCGCCAGATCGTCAACTCCCTCTTTGACCTTTTGTTTGGTCTTGACCCATTCCTTGGAACCGAGACGATGCAGCTTTGGAACCACTCCGTCCTTAGATACATACTTACGCACTAAAGAAAATTGTGAAAGCGGCACTAAAAGCTCATCGTTTCCGCGATACAGGATCTTCAGATAATCGAGTTTGATATTGTTTACTGTACGCTGTTCTATACCGATATACTGACCGATACCATATTGATCGTGAACGACATAATCACCGCGCTTGAGCTCTTCGTAAGAATTGAGTTTGACCGATTCTTCAAATTTGCGGGCGTATTTACCAAGGTGTTTCTTATTGGCGAATAATTCACCGGCTCCGTATACCACAAGATCCTTATAACGGAAACCGCAATAGATGTCACCGACCACGATATCGATGCCTGTTTCAAAGGTATCATGTGAAATACGATACGGCATCTCAAGCGCGATAAGCGCATCGGTTACCTCTTTGATCTCATCTTCATTCACCACTAAAACGATCTTATCTTTATCGATATCCTTTGCGATACCTTTTAAAGTGACGACCGGCGGTCCGTTCAATGTATCCACTTCCGTGATCATCGGACTTATCTCACTGAATGGTGATGATCTGAGCTTCAAAACCTTTTCGGTCTCGTGATTGTAATCGGCAAAGACATAAAAGCGCATCGGTATGCCGCTGTCTTCACTCATCTCTCTGATATAGGCAAAGGTCTCATCGCTGAGGATATGCAGATGATCTTTGATCCTCTCTTCATCACTCAGATAAAGAAGCGGCTCATCGATATAGTCAAGAAGGTGTTCCTGGGTCTTCAAAAAGGCATAATAGTAATATAGATTGCCCTGATAGACCCGCTCTTTGATGAATTCAAGATCGATGGCAGCACTGTCGGCTAATTCCGGAATACGCAAAAGGGTTTCGATATCCTCATCGCTAAAGATGATGTCGCTGGCAAAACCCAAGACACACTCATCAAGCTTTTCGATCGTCATCTGGGTATTCACATCATAATAGCGCAATGAATCGATCTCATCATCGAAGAATTCGATCCTGATCGGACTTTTGTGATTTGAGGCAAAGACATCGACGATCGACCCTCTGGCGGCATAACTTAAAGGATTCTCACATGTCGGTACCCGCTCATAACCACTCTCTTTGAGTTTTCTGATCAGCTCTTCTTTAGTGATGATATCACCGACTTTGAGTTTGACGATACACCGCTTCAGTATCGCTTTTTGCGGCAGATGCCGGATGATGCCATAGGCTGTTGTCACGATGATCTTCTTTGGTTTGTCCAATATCTCGTATAAAGCACCGGTCCTCAACGCTCTGTTTTCAAAAGAAGCAGCGATCGCTTCCGCACGCATCGACTCTTCCGGTGTATATAAGACGATCTCTTGGTCATCGTAAAATGATGACAACATATCAAACATCCTGCCGGCCGTGTAAGGATTCTCCTTGACGACGACCATGGTCTTATCACTTGCGGATGCTCTTAAAGCGATCTTCAGCGCTTCTTCGATCTCACTGTTATACGACAAAACGGATGGATCAGATGATCCATCCCCTGTCATATCTTTGATATATCTGAATAAACCTTCATTGACCATTGAATCTGTTCATCACATCCTTAAAGTCATGATCCAAGCTGAATACAAGTGCATCCCTGGCTTTTTTCAGGGCCTCTTCATAAAGCTCACTGTCTTCCTTGGCTATCTTGCCTAAGACAAAGTCCTTCGTGTCGATATCCTTATGATTTCCGATACCGACCCTGATGCGTTTGATATTTTTAGTATGCAGAAGATCGATGATGTTCTGCATTCCTTTCTGGCCGGCTGATGATCCGTTTTCACGGATGCGGATCTTGCCGACCGGCAGATCCATATCATCATAGACGACGATGATATTATCGATATCGATCCTGAAATAATTGACAAAGGCAAGGACACACTCACCGCTCAGGTTCATATAAGTCTCCGGCTTCAGGATGATCGTATCGCCATAGCGGCCGTATCGCCCTTTGAACTTCTTGGTATCGATCGTCAGCTTCAATTCTTCAGCCAGAAGATCGATGACCGCAAAACCACTGTTATGCCTTGTCCCTTCGTATTCTCTTCCCGGGTTACCCAATCCGACGATCAGACGCATTATTCTTTAGGCTCAAGAGGCTCTTTGTCCTCTTTGTCGTCATGTATTTCTGCCGATGTATCTTCTTCGCTCTCAGTCGCTTCATCTTCATCACCTTCGACCTTGTGATAGCGCTCATAGATACCAAGATCACTCATAACGAGCTTGCCTGCCTTCATATGCGTAAAGCTTTCAAGATCACCGATCATCTCTTCGGACATCTCTTCATCCTTATAAGCCAGGACAGAGATCGCAATATACTTATAGAAACCGACTAAGCGTTTATCATATGTCGATCCGTTTGGATAATTACCGTTCCACAGATCTTTAAAAAACATCGTCTCATCACTGCCCTTAAAGACATCATCGACTGCATAGAATAGTTTCACGACAAGATCCTGTTCGATCATATCACGGTATTTATCAACGGCCCCGACAAGACCGGTGACTGTATCCTGATCATTCATAGTATGAGCTTTGATCAGATCCAGGATCAGCCAGAAATACGTATCAGAATTGAATTCAAACTTCTGTGCATCGAACTTGTCTTTCTTGCCGACGATCGTATCTTTGAGATCGAGTGCACTTATAGCACCTTTCGGATCGACCCCGCTTTTAAGATCGGCATACACCAACAATACCCGACCCTTATTACGGAATTCCTGATCGGTCTCTTTATCAATATAAGCCTTGATCACATCGACCTTATCTTCCCGATCATCAAATATCGCGTCAGAACATGCGACATAATCCTTGACATGTTTACTTCTTTTGAACAGTTTGACATTCTGAAAGATCATAAATGCCAATACGACGATAAGTACTATAAAAATAATATCACCCATATAAATACCTCTTTATAAAACACACCTATTTTAGCATGCCTGTCGTGATATTTACACATGATATAGACCTTTATCACCCGGTAACAGTGACGATTT
>CASEHR010000064.1 GCA_949287785.1 uncultured Bacillota bacterium
CCATTGCCGCTACGACCTCATCGTCTTTTTTGAACTCAATGATATGACATAAAGGATCACCCGGTTTATCTAAACTGTTGCGGTTACCATAGAAGCCGATGACATCACCTTTCAAAACGGTGACCTTATCGAAATCATGCATGTCAGAAAAGGCTTTATCGATCGCTTCTTTCGCTTTGTCAAAAACATACTTTTCATACTTTTCGTCTTTATTGCCAAAACCGGACATACCGAAATTGGCGCCGGTATGCGTATGGGTGACACTGAAGACGGTAAGTGCCTTATCTACGCCATACTTGTCATGCGCATAATCTTTGATCGCATCGGCAAAGGCCTTATCGACCCCGATCAGATCGGTATTCATGAAGCAAGCTTTCTTACCGTTGATATCAAGGGCCAATACATGGCACTCGAGCGCATCATGAACACCGGTCGACAGACTGTCACGCATCGCATGACCAACGACCTTTACCGGCCAGCTCGGCGTAACATCGACACTGCTTCTTCCAAATCTTTTCATCTTACATCTCCTTTATTTCTTCAATCACATTTATGATCTCATCGACGATCTTTTCCGTCGTTCCTTTCGGCACATCACTGCAGGCACTTTCAAAACTGCGCCCATATTCTTCTTCATCAACAAGATAAGCCACCGAATAATTGGCATAGCCCCAGATGACAGGACATCTGACCTTCATCTTCTCTTTGATCATCAGCCCAAATCTCGCAAACAGTTCAGCCGGGATAGCCAGTATAAAGATGTCACCCATCTTGATCAATGTACACTCAAGATCAAAATCCGTCTTTTCGATAGCCAGACTTCTTTTAGCTACCGCCAGTGAAGATGTATAGACCTTTTTCTCATCGAAGGTCCTGGCATTTGCGATCTTGGCTTCGATCTCTTCGACCCGTTTCATCTTTACATCAAGCGGGGTACTGAATGTCGCCTTGAACGAGTAATCCCTGACGACCGGTTTATCGATCTTCAGTTTTTCATGATCTTTTATTCTGAAGAATTGTTCAAGAATACCATCACCGACTCTTCTCAGTTCATCATAATCATTGCCTTTTCGATAAAGCCGGTTGGATGTATCTCCGGCAGCTCCCTGCATGAAAAACGGATAAACACCGAATTCTCTTTGAATGCCCCGGCATAAATACCCAGCCAGATCACCGGAAACATAGAGATTGTCCGGTCCAAGTACAGTCGGATGGCAAGCCATACTGATAACAGCGGCGATCAGGATATCATCATGATAGAATTCGATCAGACATATACTTTTATCCGCTATTCCATCCAAGCTGTTGCGGTTTCCGTAATAGCCTTCGATAGATGCTTTGCGCATATACACTTCTGCTTCTAACATCTCTGAAGCCATCGCATCCGCGACAGCTTCTTTGATCATCCTTTTTAAAAATTCCGGATATCCTTTTACTGCTCCGTTTCCATTAAGAACGGATTCATAATCACTCTCCGGACCGGCGTGTGTATGTACGACCGAAATGATGATCATATCCTGATCGATATTGTATTCTTCAGCAAAGAACGCTTTTAATTCATCGGTATTGTCTTTAGCATATACACATATATCAAGAGATATCCAAAGCATCTCTTTGCCTTCGACATTTAAATGATAAACATTGCACCATAAGTCATCTTTGACGCCTACAGCTTTATCGACCCTTATCGCATGACCACATAAGTAACAAGGAAAATAAGGACCGGTTGGTGTAATACATCTTCGAGCGGTACTGATCTTCATATGAACCTTACCTCCATCTTCAATTTAATTACACTCTCATTTTCCCTTTGAAACAATGTATTAATTTTCCTCAATATTATGAAAAAAAGACTGTTATATTGGCCTTATTATAAACATGAGTATTAAAAAGTGTTACGATGGTAAAGGAGGTACACGATATGCAGATGGACAAGACATTCAGGATCGAAGATACTGATATAAAAGAAATCGATGATATATGCAACGCAAATATAAACAGACCGTATTTAGTGACCAAGGGTGATAAAGCCGATCTTATGGTCATGCATGTAAACTACTACAATAATCTGGTCATTGAACTGATGACTGCCAAAGAAGACCAGCGGATCATAGAAGCGGATCTGGTCATGCGTTACAGTCATAATGTCAATACAGTAGATGGTACACTATATGGCATCATCGAACCGCTTGATGATAAAAAAGTCCTTTTCACATCAACGGCTGATAAACACATCAAAGCAGTACTCTCTAATGATAAAAGCGATGATCTGAGGGCAAAGACCAAAGCCAGATTAAAAGAACTGGCTGATAATATCCATATCGGTAAAAAACGTAACAGAGGTATCTTTGCGAAAGCTGAAGTATATGAATTCATTACAGACGATTTTAAATTCATATACCGCATCTTTAATGATAAAGCCTATATCCTGGCTGTAGCCTATCGAAAACCAGCTGTCAGGACTGTTTCCTGATCAACTAATTAAATCAATAAGCAAGAATAGTGATTTATATCTGATGGTGTTCATGAATTAGAGATTAGTTTATTTTAATAAATACAAAAAATTGTCCCAAGTATTCTTTTATTAGAAACAACTTAGGACAATTTTTATTAAATTTGATGATTCTGCTATCTGACTATATCAACATGTTCCTTTAAAAGGAATGCCACCAATATATGTCTGAATAACTTCATAGCTATCGCTGAGCACAACAATATCCGCCATATATCCATTCTTTATATAGCCGATTGAATTATCGATGCCAAGCATTCTGGCGGGATTGCATGTAACCGAATTAATAGCCGTTTCAAGACTGAAGCCGAAATTTTCGATTTCGTTTCTGAGTGTATTCTTAATACTATTTGTGCTTCCGGCCAATCCGCCGCTTTCTAATCTCGCCACTCCATCTTCACATATGTTTAGAATACGCCCAAAGAGCTCAACTTTTCCTATTGGCAAGCCTTTTGCTCTATTGGCATCGGTGACAGAAATCAGTCTGTCTTTACCCTTTAAGCGGGCTAAGACAACAGCTGGCTCTTTTTTTACATGTATCCCATCACCAATTAGCTCGGCATACATATCTTCGAAGTACATCGCCGCTCCAACAGTTCCCGGTTCTCTTTGATTTAGTGCCTTCATTCCATTATAGGTATGGGTAAAGCTTGTCGCTCCTGCTTCTCGGGCTTTAGCACAAATATCAAAGGTAGCGGTTGTGTGACCAATAGAGACTCTTATTCCTTGGGAAACACATTCTTTGATAAACGACATGTTCTCATCTAATTCCTCAGGTGCAACCATGATATATTTCATCCTGTTGCCACTTGCCTTCTGATACCTTTCGAGTATTTCTTTTGTCGGAGTTACCCGATAACGAATATCTTGCGCACTTTTGTCATCGCTGCTGATGAACGGCCCTTCGGAGTAAATGCCGATGATTCTCGTCCCTTCATAGCCAGAAGTAATTACTTCATCGAAATATGAAAGAGATCGCAAAATATCTTCTTCAGGCGCTGTTGAGATAGCAGGAGTGACGCTTGTCACTCCTTCGCTAGCCAGTAATTTCATCCAATCGCGAATCCAGTCCGGAGTAGCATGACTCGCATCATGCCTTAAGCAGCCATGACAATGGATTTCAATAAGTCCAGGCAAGATTCTTTCATTACCATAGTCGATATCGACTTTTTTGAGACCGTATGGATAGATCTCTTTGATCTTATTTCCTTCGATCTCGATTTGTTTTGGCAAGAATTTCTCATCAAACCAGACCCTTTTGCTTTGAATAATCATACCTTGTCTCCTAAAGTTTATCTATCGCTTCAATGAAATCACCAAAGCTTTCTCCCGGCGTCATTTGAGCAGTAAACTTTACACCTCGATTTGCCAGTTCATGAAAGTCAGCAATATTCTGTGGAGTAACATGAACAGTTCTTTTAACCTGTTTTGTGTCAGGAGAGCTGGCCATATTTCCTACATTGACGGTATCGAAGTGGAATCCTGCATCCCAAAGCTTCAACAGTGTTTCCGGTCCTTTTACAACGATCATGATATTATCACCATCATACTTGTCGATACCTAAATTATATGCTGCTTTTTCAGGGGTCAATATTGATAATTTGACTCCATTTGGGCATGCCATCTTCAGGACCATTTTGATAGTTGCGTTGTTATAGGCACTTTCGTCGATGACCATTATGCGATTAATACCTAAGGTATTGACCCATACAGCCGCAACTTGTCCATGGATCAGCCTGATATCAATCCTTATGTTTGCAATCTTTTGCATAAAGTCTCCTTGTATTAGAAACGGTAAATACGATTGGCGTACTGTTTTTCAATCTCTAAGCTTCTATTGAATCCTCCATCCAGATTTGCACTCACTCTGACAGGTGGATTAAAACCTTTGGAGATCATGTATTCAACTGAATACATTACAACACTCTGCAACAACCCAACCGTGACAATAGTAGAAGTTCCACATATTCTTTCTTTTAAACCATCGACCTGAATGGCGGCGTCACCATCTTCGGTGTGAAGATCGAGTACGACATCAGCTAATTCATAAAGTTTCTTCCCACTGCTATGACGAGAAGTCGTGTGCTTTGAAGCTTCTACAGCTGTGACAGCGACTACTTTAGCACCCTTTTCCTTTGCTCTCATGGCAATTTCGATACCAGCAGGATTTCTTCCTGAATTTGATATGACAACAACAACATCTTCAGGTAATATCTCCACTTTATCTGTCAGAAGATAACCGGATCCTTCTAATCTTTCAAACATTCCTTCCGAAGGGTCCTTGATCTTTTTTGCCGAGAAAAGTCCTCCGGCACGGTTTACCAATTCTCTTGCACCGACTTCTGAATGACCACTGCCAAATGCAATGATAATTCCGCCTTTCATAATCGAATCACCAAATAGTTCCCCAGCTTTTTTTACGTTTTCCCATTCCAATTCATCCACTTCTTTTAGGAAGTCAATGGCTTTTTCGATGTATCTGCTATTCATAACAATCTCCTTCTTAAGCAATAACTCCTAATGCAGCTAAAACAATAGCTGAAATCATAACGATGAAGATCAATTTTGTCGTCGTCATCTTTTGCTTGCCGCTCAGCCAGTAAACAACAGCTACAAGTGCGATCTGCGGCAAGAACAAGAAGATTGAGTCTAGCTGTTCTTGAATTGAAAACACAACTTCACCAATTTGGAATGTAGCCGGAATCGCGAATTTGATCGTTGAAGAGATAAGAGCACCTACGACAGTCAAACCGACGATACCCGCTCCTCTTGTGATGACATCTAGCTTCCCACTCATAGCGCTAACGATGTTAGTTCCTTGATTATAACCAAATCTGAACAACAATGGCCTGATGAAGATAACAGCTATGTACCACGCCATGAAAATAAACATTCCGGCTGGATTACCTTGTAGTGCCATGTTACCGGCGATTGCACCAAATACCGTTGTCGGTATCGTACCGAAAATTACATCACCGAAAGCTGCGAAAGGTCCCATCAAAGAAGCTTTTAATTCTACTACTGTATCAAGAGCTTTTATGCCTTCTTTTTCTTCAATACCAATGTCCATACCCAATATGATCTCTGACATTTGCGGTGTGGTATTGTAATACATATGATGAGCTCTGACTGCTTTATCTAATGCTTCAGGATCATCAGCATATATTTTTTTGAGTGCTGGCCAAATTGAGCAAAGATAGCCAAGACCTTGCATTCTCGCATAATTATGTCCAAGCTGCAGCCCAAACTGATGGCGTAGGCTGATCTTTGTAAGTTCTTTTTTTGTAAAAATGCTACTCATCTATTTCATCTCCTTCCATACCGACAGATGCCATGGCTGGCTGGAATGTATTATGTCTCTGCCCATTTTGATAATCAATAACTGCAGCTACTACACCAAATAATGTCAAAGCAAGTGTAGGAACGCCAAGGTATGCAGTTAATAAGAATCCGGCAAGCATATAAGGCCACAATTTTGTAAATGGCAAATAGCGCATAAGGATTACGATACCTACAACCGGCATCAGACTGCCTGATGTCCTAAGCGCATTGATAAACCATTCTGGTACAGCCGCCATAATGCTTTGAGCGGTTGTAGCACCCAAAATAAGGAGCAATAAGATTGGAATTGCATTACATGAACCTTTGACAACAAATCCCCAAAAGTTCATGCTTGCAGCTTTACCATATTCTTTTCTTTCGATAAGAGCGTCAGCGCGATTCGATAAAAAGATGCAGGTGTATCTTC
>CASEHR010000065.1 GCA_949287785.1 uncultured Bacillota bacterium
AGGGGGGCTGCTTATGTCCGATAATAAAAAACTTGAAAGGCGACTCAACATCATACTTGTTTTTGTCATCATCGAAACGATCCTTCTTGCGGTCCTCATCTTAAAGCCGGACATGACCGCTAAAAGGATAGAAGTAGCCAAATTGGAAGCAGATTATTCAGATGATGATCTGACGCTATCTATCACGTTCAGTGAACTGAGTGACGATAATATCGATATCAGACTCGTCGACACTAATATCGATGACAGAGTCATTGAAAGTAAGCTCAGTTGTGATGGCAGTTTGTGTCATGTCACCTTTGACGATGTGAATAACGGTGCAGTCCGGGCTGAGTATGATATCTATATCGATGTCATCTCCTTTATGGCGCATGATCACTACTATCTTGGCCATCTTGATATCTACTATCTTGATGGTTCATATGCCTGGGTGGCAGCTTGAAGCCTTAAATCTGAAAATCCAGAAAACCAAATCGCAAAAAAGGCGTGATAAGTCTAAGTTGACTTTCGCGCCCTTTTAAAATTAATATCCGAAAATGTCTGTAGATCAATCTTTATCGGTCTTTTTAAAGGTGATGAGCCAATTATTACCGACACCGATCGAATAGGCTTTAGCGAATGAGCCCTGGTTGATCGCTAAAGCCATCCGATATACCGAGTTCATATAGATGATCGGCATACCGACATTGACCGCACTGAAAGTCGCTCCGTATAAGACTTTGTTTTTATACACTTCGGTCTTATTGTTGTAGATGTGGACTTCGACCATATCACCGTGTTTAAAGCCAAGCTTATTGAATTCTTCAAAGGTGATCGAGGTCCATAGGGAACCAAAGCGGACATCCAGGATATCGACCTGGCCGGTGACGCTGTCAGCGGTGAAAGTCGTCTCATAGATATCGAGATCGACGATCTCATCTAAAGACAACTCAGGACCGACCTCTTCAAAAGTGATCATTCCGCTGGCCAGTCTTGCCCCGGTATAGGCATAGACGTCGCGGCCGTGGAACGTATAGGATAATTCAGTATTCTTCCGGCGGTTGGTCGCTTCGGATATCTCCCTGATCGCTTCGATCCCGAAGAATTTGTGGATATGGGTCAGGGTGCCGTTGTTGGGCGTAACGACGTAATGTCCGTTTTTGGTCTTGGCGACGACCGATTTACGGCTTGATCCGACGCCCGGATCGACGACCGAGACAAAGACCGTGCCTTCAGGCCAATAATAGACCGTCTGAAACAGCCTGTAAGCTCCCTCGAAGATGTTATAAGGGGTTATGTCATGGGTTACATGACTGATCTTCAGCTGCGGATCGACTTCGTAAGCCACTCCTTCCATCGCGCTTACGGCCCCGTCGACCAAGCCAAAATCACTTTGAAAAACTAAAAACTTATTCATTATCGACCTTTCTGAATGTGACGATATAATCACTGCCATAACTCAGGTTATGATCTTTGCATAGATTGCCGACGACCTCGGCCATAGCGATATTGTTCAGTTCATTATTGTAGATCATGACGCTTTTGTCTTCAGCCATCCCGAATGACGGATAATAAGGTATCACCTGATCAAAGACCACTTCGCCCTTGTGTTCGATAGTCGTATGGATCTTATCACCGTGGCTGAAGATCTTGTTGAAGTCATCCAGGGCGATATTGGTCCAGAGATTACCGAAGTTGGGATCGTTGATCTCAAAGATACCCCTGGCATAAGTATCATATACCTCACCTTTGGTGATCTTGTGTTTGACGATCTCTTCAACAGGATAGGTCTTGCCGACTTCTTCATAGCTGATGATCCCGCTGGCCAGTCTTGCTGCACAATAGCCGAACAGGTCCCGCCCATGAAAGATGCTGACCGCTTTATTGTCATCTCTTTTGAGACGGTTGATCGATTCATCGATCTCCCTGACCTCTTCGATGCCCGATACAGCACTCACGTGGGTGAGGGTACCGTTATCCGGTGTCACGATATAATAACCGTCTTTAGTCTTGGCGACACAGGCCCTTCGCTTAGTGCCGACACCCGGGTCGACGACTGAGACAAAGATCGTTCCTTTCGGCCAGAAACGCATATACTGATTCAGCCTGAAAGAAGCTGACCAGGTATCGTATTGCGGTATCTCATGGGTGGCATCGATGATCTCGATATCGCGATCGACACTCTTGACGACACCATACATCGCCGCTACCGCTCCTTCCATGTAGGTAAAATCAGTCTGAAATACTAATAATGGACGCATATCTCCTCCTTAAATAAACGGGTTCCAGAACAATTCCTTAACGACCAGAAATCGCATGATGAGCACGAAAACAAAGACTGCGATACATACGCCGATCGCCACATAGTCATTCTTTTGCAGTTTCTTGTATGAATACCAGGTCCTCGTCTTATCCTTGCCATAGCCTCTGAGTTCCATGGCGTTTGAGATGAGATCGACCCGATCAAGGGTCGAAAAGACCAGTGGAATCAAGACCTTGGTAAAACTGAGGACACGATTTTTAAGCGGTGCTATTTTAGATGTATCGATACCGCGTGCCTGCTGGGCCAGATTGATATTGGTATAATCTCTTTGAATATCCGGAAAATACCGCAAAGCAAGAGAGAAGACCGTACAGACCTTGTATGGTACTTTGATCCCATTCAGGCTCGATGCCAGTTCACTGGGGTGGATCGTATAAAAGAACAGTAAGCCCAAAGGCAGAATGACGAGAAATTTGACGCCTTTACAAAGTTGATAGAAGACCTCTTCCAAAGTCAGGGTATAAAAATCCGTAAAGACGATAAGTTCGTGTCTTGTCCCGAACAACTCTTCACCATAGTCCGGTGCCAAAAGAAAATTAAGACAGAAATTGAATAACAGGAAGACCAATATATAGGCGATGAAAGCCCGATAACGCTTAAAAGGGAGTTTGGAAATGATGGCGATACTGATCGATAAGACGACCATCGCCCCCAGAACACGGATATCAAAGGTAAACATCGTCGCCAAGGTCAGAAGTAAAAAGCAGATAAGCTTCGTAAGCCCGGATAAGCGGTGGATGAAAGTCCCTTTATCGACATAGGCAAATAGTTTAGTTTCCCGCATGACGCATGCTCCTTTCGGCGTTGATATAGCTTTGCGTAAAATCGTCCGGATCCATATTGACGATATTGGCCAGATCATATAACGATGTCATCTTGAGATTGGCTTTCTGTGTCACTTGCTGATCGACCAGCGCTCTTGAGGGACGACCCTCAAAGTAGATCTTCCCATCAACTAATGTGAAGCAGCGATCGCAATACTCAAGCATCAAATGCATATCATGCGTGATCATGATGATCGTCTGTCCGTTTTCGTTGAGTTTCTTTAAAAATTCCATGATCTCGGTATAGTGACGATAATCCTGACCGGCTGTCGGCTCATCTAAGATGATGATCTTTGGCCACATGACTAAGATACTGGCGATCGTGACTCTTTTCTTCTGACCATAGCTCAAAGCACTGATCGGCCAGTTACGCATCTCATATAAGCCGCAGATCTTAAGCGTCTCTTCGACCCGGCTTCTGATCTCATTCTCATCGATACCGGCGTTTTTCAACCCGTATGCCACTTCATCATAGATCATCGTATTGCAGATCATCTGATTAGGATTCTGTAAAACAAGACCGATCTCTTTTCCTCTTTCGTAGATCGTATCATCTTTGATATCGCGGCCCTCCAGAGTGATCACGCCGCTTTCCTCTTTTTCAAATCCGACTAAAAGTTTGGACAGTGTCGATTTCCCGGCACCGTTTTTACCGATGATCGCAAACATCTCACCGCGCCTTACTTCAAAAGAGACCCCGTCGATGATGGTCTTGTTTCCATCATATGAAAAGCGCAGGTCTTTACCTAAAAGTAATGGGGCACGATCGACGACCGGCGTGTTTCTATGTATTCCGGCCCAATCACAGATCTTCTTTTTATCTTCATCGCTTAAAGTGAAACGATGGATGTCACTGGGATGCATATCCGGGGTGATCTTGACGCCGGCAAACTTCGCCGCACTGACATAGAGCGGTTCTCTGATGCCGCTTTTTCGTAATACGTCACTGGCTAAGACCTTGTCCGGATCATCATCCAGGACGATCTCACCATCATTTATAAGTACGATCCGATCGACATGACGGTGCAAAACA
>CASEHR010000066.1 GCA_949287785.1 uncultured Bacillota bacterium
GATCGGATAGCGGATGTAGTCGGAGTATTTCTTGACAAGAAGCTGGATCTCATCGCTTGAAAGATATCTGGAGTATTGCATCTCTTCGGTATCTTCTTTGATGTGCAGGGTTATCGTTGTACCGGCCTCATCTTTTTCGGCTGTCCTTATCTCGTATCCTTCTTCACCATCGGAAGTCCACAGATAAGCTTTAGCGCTGTTTATTTTGCGTGAAAGGACCTCGATGTGATCGGCGACCATAAAGGCACTATAGAAACCGACACCGAACTGGCCGATGATGTCGACGGCTTTTTTATCTTCCAGTTCATTGACGAATTCATAGGAACCGGATCTTGCGATCGTCCCGAGATTGTTTTCAAGATCTTCTCTGTCCATACCGATACCGTTGTCGCTGATCGTGAAGGTCCGTGACTTGCGGTCGACGCTCAGCTTGATCAGCGGATCGTTTTCCGTGATGGTCGTATCGGTAAGGGCGAGATAATGCCTTTTATCCAGAGCATCGGACGCATTGGATATGAGTTCTCTTAAGAAGATATCCTTATTGGTGTATATCGAATTAGCCATCAGATCGAGTAATCGTTTCGATTCGGTCTTAAACTGTTTTATTGCCATGATCTTTACCTCCTTTAGCAGTGATTTAGCACTCAATATATGAGATTGCTAATATATGGTAACACTCTTGTGTCAAATGTGCAATGACTTATAATAGATCTGTGAAAAAGATCGTTTTGACCAATATGGGACTCATTAAAAACGGTGATGAGATCTTAGTGCTCGACCGTAAAAAGAATGACTGGCCCGGGATCACTTTTCCCGGGGGCAAAGTTCAGGATGAAGAGGATATCTATGCATCGGTCATCAGGGAAGTCAAGGAGGAGACCGGACTTTTGATGATCGAGCCGCGTTGTGTTGGTTATATCGAATGGAACATCGAAAATGATCGTCATCTGTGTATCCTTTTTGAAAGCGACAGGTTCGAGGGACAACTGAGGTCATCATCGGAAGGTGAGGTCTTTTTTATCAAGACAAATGAAGTGAAAAGTTATAAACTATCTACGGATATGGATAGAATATTGGATCTTTATGATCTTAAGTGGAGGTAGTGATGATCAAAGGTGAGATCAAAATGGCAAATGGGGAAGTGATACCCTTTGTCTTATATCCTGAGTATGCCCCTAATACGGTGGCTAACTTTGTCAAACTGGCTAACGAACACTTCTATGATGGTCTTACTTTTCATCGGGTCATCAGGGGTTTTGTATCTCAGGGCGGTGATCCGAAAGGTGACGGAACAGGTGAACTGGCTTATACGATCAAAAACGAAAACGAAGGCAATCCCTTGAAACACAAAGCCGGTGCGATCGCTATGGCTCATCGCGGTCGTGATACTGCCAGCTGTCAGTTTTATATCTGTCATGAAGCTCAGCCGCATCTTGATAAGGACTATACCGTCTTTGGTGAAGTAACGGATAATCTTGCGGCGGTGCGATCGATGTTTCCTGGTGATGTCATCGAATACATCCGGGTAAGCCAATGAAAGAGATACTAAACAAAAGGGATATCGGTCTTGTCATCGTCGGATCGGTCATCTTCGCTTTAGGCTGTAACCTCTTTATCGTCTCGACAGATATCTACAGCGGAGGTATTGTCGGTACATCGCAAGTGATCAGATCGCTGTTGGTCGAAAATACATCCCTTGATCCTAATTTTGATATCGCCGGGATCATCAATATGATCATCAACATCCCGCTTTTGCTGATCGCCCTTAAAGTATTGAATGGTCCTTTTGTCTATAAGACCGTTTTGAGTGTAGCGATCCAGACAGTGGCTTTTTCGATCATTCCGACCGATCCGATCATCGATGACAAACTTGCTTCCCTGATCATTGGAGCGATCATATCCGGCGTCGGGGCCGGTCTAGTTTTGACAGCCAAAGCCAGCGCTGGCGGGAATGATGTCACCGGAATGCTGCTTCTGAGCCGTGATCCCAAGACCAGTGTCGGTAAGGTCAACCTGTATTACAATATCGTCCTGTATGTACTCTGTGCGATTTTCTTTGATATCGAGACTGCGATCTACTCAGTCATCCAGTCGATCGTCTTCTCGTTTGCTTTAGATAGGACGCATTTGCAGAATATTGAAGTGTCATTGATGATCTTTACCCGTAACCGTGATGTCAAAAAAATGATCATCAACGAAAAACATCGCGGAGTTACATATTGGCAAGGACTTGGAGCATACACTGATAAAGAGACTGAAGTACTCGTCACGATCTTATCCAAGTATGAAGTCAATGATATCCGGCGCAAGATCAAATCGATGGATGAGCATGCCTTCATCATCTGTTTTGAGAATCTGGGCAGTGTCGATGGCAATGTAGAGAAGAGACTGATATAATTGTCTCATGAAAAAAAGAATTAAGAATATCCTTGTGATCCTGCTTGTTGTTGCTGTTTTTGCGCTTTTGGCACATCTGGTCGGCTGTCTGGCGACCGGGGCAGATGGCAATCAGCCATATGTCACACATACGCCGACTCCTGAAACGACGAGTGTACCGGAGTGATATCCGCTTCCCTTAGACAGGGAAGTTTTTATATTGGTTGTAAAGCTCTAAGCGGCTTTTTAGATGATTGTGGTGTATCCGGACTTTCGATGTGATAAGATAGAGTAAACATGTGGTCATGATATGATCACAAAGGGGGATATCAGATGAAAAGGATGATCAATAGTCTTGCGGTATTTGCGTTAACGCTTTTTCTTGTATCATGCTCGCAAAGCGGATCGGTCGATGCTGCGGCAATGTACAAGGAAGCACTCTCTAATATGAATGGCTTGGATTCGGTGAAAATGACCATCGATATGTCTA
>CASEHR010000067.1 GCA_949287785.1 uncultured Bacillota bacterium
GACAAAGACGGTGATGGTGTCGTTACATGTGATGAATACTATGGTGTTACCGGTCTTAAGTGGGATGCAACAAAGAATGCTTGTGTTACTACATCAGGTAATGCAGTAGTTACTGTTCCTAATACATCAGCTAGATAATAATAGCTAAGTATAAGAGAATATCTATAAAGGACCCGAACAGATCGGGTCCTTTATTATTGTATGATTATATAGAGCATCGGCTATAAGTTTAAGCTGTTTTCATTCAGCAAAAAATCATAAACATTCATCGTAGTAATGCCGTTATTGTCTCTTGTAATATTCACGATGTCTTTAGTAATGATTATCTTTTTAAATGAGTCGTTTACATTCAATAACGGGATTTTTTCCTGGTCTTGTTTTTCTGAAGAGGGCATTTTGAAGGCTGATTGGATATAGTATCTTTGACTTCCTAAATTAGCGATGAAGTCGATCTCCAATGATTTTCTTACCTGTTTACCGTTTTTATCGTTTTCTCTTTTTTCAACTACACCTACATCAACACAATATCCTCGATATCGTAGTTCATTATAGATGATGTTTTCCATAAGATGTGTTTCTTCAACTTGTCTGAAACCAAGTCTTGCATTCCTGAGGCCGATATCTTCAAAATAATACTTTAAAGGAGTTCCGATATATTTTCTGCCTTTGACATTATATCGATGGGCTTTGGATATGATAAAAGCATCTTCCAGGTATTCGATATATTGTCTTATTGTATGTATGCTTATCGATGAGTGAATAGTACTTTTAAATGTGGCCTGGATCTTAGGAGGATTAGTCAAAGAACCAATTGCCGAAGCTAAAATATTGATAAGATCTTCCAATTCACCGGTCTTCTCGATGTGGTTGTGTTCAATTATATCTTTTAAATAGGTTTCATCAAACAGATTGGTAAGGTAGTTAATTTTCTGTGTTTCGGTTTTCATTGTTGCGATAAGGGGTAAACCGCCATAGACGATGTAATCAGCAAAGCCGCGGTATGTATCACCATCATAGACCTGCATAAACTCTTTAAAAGTAAGCGGATAAATATGGATCTCATCACCTCTGCCTCTGAATTCAGTGATTACATCTTTTGACAAGAATCGGGAGTTTGAACCAGTAACATAGATGTCTGCATTTGGGATATGTAACAGAGAATTAAGGACTTCCTCAAAGTCCGGAAGCATCTGTACTTCATCTAAAAGAATATAGTATTGTTTATTATCCTGGATAAGAGACTCGATATAGCCAAGGATCACATCGGGATCCCTGTATATTCGGTTTCTCCTTTGATCCAGTTCGATCCTGATGATACGAGATTCAGATACACCATGATTTAAAAGATATTCATAAAACAGTTTAAACAATAAGTATGATTTTCCTGATCTTCTTATCCCGGTTACCACTTTGATCATGCCGTTGCCCATTCGATCGATCAAATCTTTTAAGTATTTATCTCTAGCAATATTCATAACAATTAACCCCTCTGATCATTACATATGATCAATATCGTACCTGTCTTATATTATGACGGATATCAAATACGGAATCAATGATCATATTTACTATTTTTGTCATAAATGACAATTTTAGTCAGTAAAGTATATTTAACCTCCTCCCCTAACCCCCCATAAACAAAGACAAAAATTGGCACTATTTATAAGAGGAGATAGCTACCGCCAATAAAGTTCACATAAATTTCACTTTTCTCTTGACTTATACTTGGCTAAGAGTTACTATGACATCGTAGATACAAGGACGAAAGAAATTGTATCGAGAAAAGTGAAAAGGAGAGAAAGAAAATGAAAAAATTATTAACATGTCTCTTCACTCTACTTATGGCGGTAGCAATCCTATCCCCGGTAAGGATGAGTGCGGCGACGGTCGAAGTTGACGTTACATTCGAAGTTGATGACAACGATTTCTACACA
>CASEHR010000068.1 GCA_949287785.1 uncultured Bacillota bacterium
GTGCGGTTCACCGGCAACACGAACACAGAGGATCATTGACGGTAAACCGGCTTCCTATAACGATCCGGTCGTATTGGTCGGTGCAAGCGAGAGCTATGAAGCCAGATGCCGGCATTGTCATGAAGTTTTGGATCATCCGGAACTTAAGGAGAAACATGGACGCTAGGATAACTAAATTAGAGAGTATTGAAAAACGTTATGATGAAATAACCGATCTGCTTTCAAGCGAAGATATTGTCAGGGATATGAAACAGGTCACAAAATTATCTAAGGAACAAGCCTCGCTGCGTGAGGCTTATCTGGCATATCAGGAGTTGAAAGCTATCGAAAGCGATATTGAGGGCAGCAATGAACTTCTGCACGGTGATGATCATGAATTAAGGGCGATGGCTAAAGAGGAGATCGAGACCAAGGAAGCAGAAAGGGAAAAGCTTCTTTTAAAGATCGATGAATTGCTTTTACCGAAAGATCCCGAAGATGATTATGACTGTATCGTCGAGATCAGAGGTGCGGCAGGCGGCGATGAGGGCAATATCTTCGCTGGCGATCTATACCGTATGTATAACTACTATGCTGATAGCCTGGGCTATAAGACGCAGGTCATGGAAGCCAGTGAATCGGAAGCCGGCGGTTATGCACTGATCAGTTTTTTGGTCAAGGGACAGGGTGCTTATCGTCACTTTAAATTCGAAAGCGGCGCTCATCGGGTCCAACGGGTCCCGAAGACTGAGACGCAAGGACGCATCCACACTTCGACAGCGACCGTTCTGGTCTTGCCTGATGTCGAGGAAGCTGATATCGAGATCCCTGACAGTGATCTTGAGATCGAGACCCATCGCGCAAGCGGCGCCGGTGGCCAGCATATCAATAAGACCGACAGTGCTGTGCGTATCGTTCATAAGCCGACAGGCATTACCGTCAATTGTCAGGATGGCCGCTCACAGATGGCCAACCGTGAGACAGCGCTTAAGATCATCAGGGCTCGTGTATATGAAGAGTATGCAAGACAAAGGCGGGAAAAGGAAGGCCAGATCCGTAAATCCAAGATCGGTACCGGTGACAGGTCGGAAAAGATCAGAACATATAACTACCCGCAGAATCGTGTATCCGATCACCGGATCGGTCTGACGATCAATCAGCTCGATCGGATCATGAACGGCAAGCTTGACGATATCGTCAATGCGCTTTTAGCCAACGAAGAGAAAGAGAAGTTGTTAGATGGTAACATATCATAAACTGATGTATTTATACAAAGATGCATTCAATAAGAAAGGTATCGACTTACAGGTCGCTAAAGCCTTTCTTTTTGAACTTTGTAATGAAAAAGGCATCGATCTGTATCTGGAACTTGACAATGATGCGGATCTTGAGATCGTCGGCCGCTATGAAAATGGTATCCGGCGCATATTGAACGATGAACCGATGTACTATGTTTTGGGATATTGCTATTTCTTCGGCTATAAGTTGACAGTCAATAAAGATGTCCTCATCCCGCGCTTTGAGACCGAGGAACTGGTCGGTCATATCTTAGCAGATGTCGATACTTATTTTAAAGACCGGGATGTCAAAGTTGTCGATATCGGGACCGGTAGCGGCGCGATCGCCATCGCTTTGAAAAAGGAAGAATCACGTCTTGATATCATAGCGACAGATATATCCGAAGAAGCACTGGCGGTAGCGCGTAATAACGCCAAGGACAACGACGCCGAGATCGCTTTTATGGGCGGTGATATGCTAAGACCACTTATTGAAAACGGCATCAAGGTCGATATCCTCATCTCTAATCCGCCATATATCCCCAACAAGGAAGAGATGGAGGCCTCGGTCGTCGATTATGAGCCGCACGTGGCTTTATTCGGTGGTGATGACGGATTGGATTATTATCGGATGATCTTCAAAGATGCTCATAAGGTATTGAACGAGCGTCATCTTCTGGCTTTTGAGATCGGTTACGATCAGAAAGAAGCTCTGATGAAAGAAGCGGAAAAATACTTCCCCGATCATCAGATCGAAGTCAAAAAAGACATCAACGGTAAAGATCGCATGATGTTTATCCGCCATTTCTGATCATTTTCACCGTTTGCACATAATTATTTAGTTTAATGTAGGTGGGCAGAAATAATTTTTTCATTCACCTCCTCTGTTTAGTGTTTAGAATACCTCCCTCAGGGAGGTTTTTCTGTGCTTGTTTTTCAATACCGATATCATTAAAATAAAAAAGGTAAGGAGAGAATCAGATGCAGAATTACGTTATCACATGTTGCTCAACGGTCGACATGGACCTTGATTTCTTTGAAAATAATGATATTCATTTTGTACCTTTTACCTTCAATCTCGACGGTAAGTCATACGATGATGATTATGGCAGATCATATCCTTTACATGACTTCTACATGGCTATGGTAAATGGTGCTGTACCGACGACATCTCAGATAAATGTCGCAAGATATATGGATTTCTGGCGTCCTTTTTTGAATAAAGGTCTTAATATCATCCACCTGACATTATCAAGCGGGATCTCCGGCAGTTATAACAGCGCTGCCATCGCAGCCAAGACGATAAATGAGGAAACAGAGGCTAAAGTTACCGTCATCGACAGTTTGGCTGCCAGCTCGGGTTATGGGATGCTGGTGAAGATGGCCAAGGATAATCTGGACCGTGGGATGAGCTATGAAGACAATATCCGATGGATCGAAGAACACAAACTCAATGTCCATCATTGGTTCTTCACAACGGACCTGACATATCTTGTAAGAGGCGGCAGAGTATCTAAGGTATCCGGCTTTTTAGGCAGTGCTTTAAAGATATGTCCGCTTTTAAATGTCGATTTCGAAGGTCATCTGATCCCCCGCTATAAATTAAGGGGCAAAAAGAAAGTCATTCAGGCCTGTGTCGATAAGATGATCGAGAATGCGGATAACGGGACGGATTATGATGGTTATGTGTATATCTCCCAATCGGAAGTTATGGATGATGCCGGCGAAGTGGCTGACTTGGTAAGAAAAAACTTCCCGAAAGTCAAGGAAGTCAGGATCTACAATATCGGAACCGTTATCGGTGCTCATACCGGACCGGGTACCGTCGCTCTGTTTTTCACCGGGAAAAAGCGAATCGACTGATAGCTCTGCGGAGCTATTTTTTAATACATGTCATCGATCTTGCCGGCGATCTTATCTGCCAAATGCCATCTGTCGAGCATTTTTAAAGCCAGGATGCCTAAAAGGATGAGGATGAAGGCAATAAGGGTGTTTTTGATATCGAGATCGACGAAGTAAAACAAGCCGGGAATAAAGAAATAAGCTAAACCTATGCCGCCGGTCGCTATGACCGCAAGGCCGATGGTGATGATATTGAGAGGTCTTGATATATCGATGAGATCATAGATGACGATCGCCGCCATGATCAGCGTATACATCGTGTTCAGGATATCACGATCCACAAGACCGGATGACATCATGATCTCTAGGATGATCCCAACCAAGACGATCGCGGCTGCTGAAGGGATAGCTTTTGAAAGGATGTTCGCTAAAAAATCACCGGTGATCTTCCGATAGTTGGGGATAAAGGTGAGGATGAAAGAAGGGAAACCGATACACAGCGATGAGACCAGGGTCAGCTGGATCGGAGCGAAGGGGTATTCCTTCAAAAAGAAGATCGATAAGACCGCCAAAAGGATCGACATTACCGTCTTGATGAGAAAAAGACTGGCGGTCCTCTGGATATTATTGATGACTCGCCGGCCTTCAAGGACGATGTCCGGCATATGAGCGAAGTCATTGTCCATCAGGATGATATTGGCGATATTCTTGGCACTGTCGGCACCGTTATACATGGCGATGCTGCAGTCGGCTTCTTTCAAAGCCATGACGTCATTTACGCCATCACCGACCATAGCTACTGTTTTTTTATTTGCTTTCAGGGCTTCGACCATGATGAGCTTCTGATCGGGAGATACCCGACCGAAGATCGTATGATCCAATACTTCTTCTTTAAGCTTTTCGTCGCTGATTTCATGACAATCGATATACCGGTCCGCATTTTTGATGCCAAGCCGCATAGCGATCGCTGAGACAGTTGCCGGATCGTCACCGGAGATGACCTTGAGATCAGTGCCCTGCTCATAGAAATACGCAATGGTCTTTTCGGCGTTTTCTCTTATCTTGTCCTGCATGAGGATAAGACCGATCAGGTCGGTGTTTTTACTGATGGCTAAGACACGATAGCCGGATCTAGTATAGTTATCGATATCATGTCTGACTTTTGTATCGATATTTTCGATCCCTAAAAAGGAATAAGCACCGACAAGATATGTATCACCGTCATAGACACCACCACTGTACTTGTTTTTGGAAGAAAAAGGATAGACGGTGTCGATCGGAAGTTTGTTCTTTACCTTAAAGTATTCTTTCAGTGCGAAAGCTGTCGGGTTTTGATCATTGATGACGGTGATGATATTGGCGATGATATCTTCATCAAAGTCGGTGTACTTGATCATATCGGTGACGACGATATCACCGGTCGTGATGGTACCGGTCTTGTCAAAGCAGATGATATCGGTACGGGCCAGAGTCTCTAATGAGTAGAGGCTCTGGGTCAGGGTGTTATTAAGGGATAGTTTGATAGCTCCGACACTTAAAGCGACGGATGTCAGAAGGATCAGACCTTCAGGGATCATGCCGATCATGCTGGCGGCTGTCTGAATGATCGCTTCATCGAAGGTAAGACCGGAAAGAAAATACTGTTTTGAAAAAAGGAAAAGTCCTAAAGGAACGATGATGATCGTTGTTGTTTTAATGATGAAATCAAGGGCATCGCGTAAGCGGGAAGGCTGTCTTTTCTCCTTTTTGGCTTTTTTGAGGATATGGTTGACATAGGTACTGTCACCGACAGACACGACTTCGGCTTTCGCATTTCCCGATACAACAAAACTGCCGGCATACAACATATCGCCGGGTCTTTTGATGATCTCGTTGGCTTCACCGGTGAGTAATGACTCATTGACGGCGATCTCACCCTGGATCACTTTTCCATCAGCCAGGATCTGATTGCCGAGACTTAAAAGGAGCAGGTCACCGAGGACGATCTTTTCACTTTCGATGGTTTCAATCTTGCCGTCTCTTATTACCCTGGCATGCGGTTCATTCAATAATTTCAATTTATCGAGCTTTCTTTTGGCTCGGATCTCTTGGAAGATACCGATCACCGTATTGAAGATCACCACTAACATAAAAGTCAGATTCTGGTATTCACCGGTGATGATGATAAACAAGGCGATCATGATATTGATGGCGTTGAAAAGTGTCATCGTATTGGCGACGATGATCTCACGGGTGGTCTTGGCGGTATGGTCCTTTACTTCGTTTACCTGGCCCTTTGAGGTCTTTTCTTCGACTTCTTGTGTGGAAAGACCCTTTTCAATATAATCGTTAAGCATATCATGATTATACCATCTGTATAATATTAAAAGGTTTATCTGTAGTAAGATTTTAAGATCCATGGCATAATAATCTCGGAGGATATACATATGTTAGAGATCAATACTATCGCGCCTGATTTTGAATTGTATGATCAAAACGGCCAACTACACAAATTGAGTGACTGTCGTGGGCATAAAGTCGTCATTTTTTTCTATCCTAAAGACAGTACACCGGGATGCACGCGGCAAGCTTGTTCCTACACAAACAGCATCGATCGTTTCAAGGCTCTGGACGTGATCGTATTTGGCATCAGTCGGGACACGATCAAGACCCATCTCAACTTTGCCACCAAAAACAATCTGCGCTATCCGATCCTGGCTGATACCGAGATCAAGGTCATCAACGATTATAAAGCCTGGCACAAAAAGACGATGTACGGTAAGACATCATACGGTACGACCAGGACGACATATATCATCGATGAAGAAGGTGTCATCATCTATGCCAAAGAGAAGGTATCCCCGGATCACGACGTTGAAGAAGTGCTCGCTTTTTTAAATGGCTAAATACAGAAGTGTTATACATGGCGATATCGCGCACTTTATCGATTATCTTGACAGTAAGCTGTATGCAAACAGCATGTCCTTATCTAAGGAAGAGGAGATGTGCGCTGAGGTCAATGATGTCAAAGTCGTTATGCTGGTATACGAGCGCTACAGTTACAGCGGCGGCAATCGTCTGAGTCTGAATATCACATTGGTGGCTGACGGTGATGATATCCATGTCTTAGCAGCATCATCCGGCGGATCAAACGGGGTCTTTTTCAAGTTCAATACATGGGGTGAAGATAATTTTATCGGTGTACTAGCTGATATCGTCGATGCCTATGATGGTCAATGACAAAGCCATCCCGATATCATAGTAGATCAGGGACAGGCTGATACAGGAGGAGAGAATATGATCAGAGTGCTTTTTCTTTGCCATGGCAATATATGTCGTTCGCCGATGGCTGAATACATCATGAAAAAGATCGTCAAGGATCATGGCGATGATCGTTTCTATATCGAAAGCAAAGCGATAAGCCGCGAAGAGATCGGTAATGACATCTATCCGCAAGCGAAAGCTAAACTGTTAGAAAAAGGGATCCCTTTTTCCAAACACAGAGCAAGCCAGGTGACAGCTTCCGATTATCCGCAATGGGATCATATCATCGTAATGGATACATACAATATCGAAGCTTTGAAGCGCATCTTTAAAGATGAAGATCACAAGGTCCGCAAGCTGAATAAGAAAGATGTCTTTGATCCGTGGTATAGCGGTGACTTTGAGACAGCATTCGAAGAGATATATTTGGGTTGTTGTAAGTTATATGACGAACTGGTAAAATAATGTAAGAGTTTTCATAAAGAAAAGATGAAAAAAAGCTTGCATCGGATGCGGAAATAACTATAATTGTCAAAGGCGCCGCAGAGGAGCCTAAGAAAGTCAAAAACAAATTTCCAAAAAAGTGAAAAATGTTGTTGACAAAATATAGCGAAAGCTGATATTATTTACAGGCACGCTTGAGGAACTTAAGTGTGTAATCGATCTTTGAAAACTGAATAAGAATCAATTAAACCAAACGTCAATTCATTAATTTTGGATAACAGATATCAATGATATCTGATATATATTCCATAATAAGAGTTAAGATTTCA
>CASEHR010000069.1 GCA_949287785.1 uncultured Bacillota bacterium
TTGGAGCGTAATCTTACTTCACCATCGATAACAACTTTAGAGGATATAACGGAAGTCCTGGGGATATCCTTAGCGGATTTCTTCAAGGATGATAAAGACGAGAGAGTGGTTTTTAAAAAGAGTGATTACTACGTCGATGAAAAGGAAGATGCCACGATCACTTGGCTTGTTCCGATGGCGCAGAAGAATATGATGGAGCCGATCCGCTTTCGATTGGCACCTCATGGAACGACTTTTGAGGTAAAACCGCATGATGGCGAGGAATTCGGCTACGTTTTAAAAGGCCGGATCCAGATCTTAAACCGCCTGAACGATACATTCATCACTGTACGTAAGAGTGAAACCTTTTATCTTAAAGGGAATGAGGAGCACTGCATCGGAAATAACGGTACTGATGAAGCTGTATTTATATGGATCAGTACACCACCAATATTTTAAGGGGGAATCATGAAAAAGCTTATCGAATTCAAAAATATAGTCAAGAAATTTGACAACACACTGGTACTGAAGGGCATTGGCCTTGATATCTATGAGAATGAATTTGTTACTTTACTGGGGCCGTCTGGCTGCGGAAAAACGACACTATTGAGGATGTTGGGCGGTTTTTTGGCACCGGACGAGGGACATATCATTTTTGATGGTGAAGTCATCGATGATGTACCGGCATATAAAAGGCCGATCAATACCATCTTTCAGAAATATGCTCTTTTTCCCCATCTGAATGTTTATGACAATATAGCTTTCGGGCTTAAGCTCAAAAAGATGCCAAAGGATATCATAGATGCTAAGGTTTCAAGGATGATATCTCTTGTGGCATTAGAGGGCAGGGAAAAAGATGACATATCGGTCTTGTCCGGTGGTCAGCAACAGCGGGTTGCGATCGCTAGAGCATTGGTCAATGAACCGGATGTTCTTTTGCTGGATGAGCCTTTGGCAGCATTGGACCTAAAACTACGTAAGGAAATGCAGCATGAACTCAAGCGCATCCAACAGGAAGTAGGTATTACTTTTATCTTTGTCACCCACGATCAAGAAGAGGCGTTGACGATGTCAGACAAGATCGTCGTCATCAAGGATGGAACGATCCAGCAGATCGGAACGCCGACAGAGATATATAATGAGCCGGTCAATGAATATGTCGCCAATTTCATAGGTGAATCAAATATTCTCGACGGTATTATGAAAAAAGATTATCTGGTCTCTTTCGATGATAAAGATTATGAATGTGTCGACCGTGATTTTAAAGAAAATGAAAAGGTCGATGTGGTCATCAGGCCGGAAGATATCGATATTGTTGCTTATGGTAAGGGAAAACTCAACGGGGAGATCAAATCAGTTCTCTTCAAGGGTGTTCACTATGAGGTCATCGTCGAGACAAGACGTGGTACGTCGAAGACAGTTACAATGCATGTTTTAAGTGAAAGAGATATCACCAACGCAGAGGCAAATGAAATGATGCATGCATCGGATTTCAGCATGGATATCGACGATGTTGAAACAATGACTGATCAGGATATCATTGCCAGAGCAAATGCACAGGCATGGGATGCCGAGACAGAAGAGGATATCCAGATTTCTGAAGTTATTACCGAATTGAAAAAGGAAACGGGCAGGTATGATGTCACTTTTAAAACACATGCAGGAACTTCGATCACGGTCAAGATCAGCGTTGTAGCACCAAAATATGTTGAAGATGATAAAGACAATATGGGTATCACCGCTTTTGATTTCTATAAGACAGTCGATGAGATCAAGGAAAGTATGGCGATTTCAGTCGATCTTAAGACCTGGGCAGATGCCTACGCCTGGTATATCGATAACGATGAAGAAGCCCCAATAACTGAAGTACGTTTTGATTTTGATCCAAATACAATTACCGAAGGAGACTACGAAGTTACTTTCTCGACCGAAGGAAGAGAGTATAAGGTCCATACAACTAAGTTTTTTGAAGAAGGCGCAAAAGTTGCCATCGATTTTAAAGGATCGGATATACATGTCATGAGTAAGATGGGAGGCCAAGGATGAAAGATTTTCGCCGATTAGTCTATCCGTATATCATCTGGGGCATCATATTTATCTTGGTGCCGATGTTTATGATCTTGATCTACGCTTTCACTGACGAAGGCAACAGCGTAATGACTTTCAATTTTACTCTCGATAATTTCCTGCGTTTCTTTGAGGATACTATTTTTATCGAGGTTTTGGTCAGATCGCTTAAGATCGCCATAGTGACAACGATCATTTGCATTATTGTAGGATATCCGGCAGCTTATTTCATCGCCAGACTGAAGCCTAACAGTCAGAGCGTCGCTGTCTTGATCATCACTCTTCCGATGTGGATCAATATGCTGGTAAGAACATATGCTTGGCGCGGTATTTTATTGGAATCAGGTTTATCGCCGGAAGTAAAAGTGTATATCGGAATGGTCTATAACTTTTTGCCGTTTATGATCTTGCAGATATACACTTCGCTTTCCAAAATGAACAAAGATTACCTTATTGCCGCTACCGATCTTGGCTGCAATGCGAAACAGGCTTTTTTAAAGGTCACCTTGCCGCTCAGTGTCCCCGGCATCATCTCAGGTATCACCCTTGTCTTTTTGCCAGCTGTATCTTCGTTTTTCATCCCGCGCCTGCTTGGTGGCGGTTCGTTTGTCTTGATAGGCAATCTCATCGAAAGTTATTTCCTGACAGCCGGTGACTGGAATTTTGGTGCAGCCATATCATTGATCATGACTGTCGTTATTCTGGCGTCGATGTTTATAACCAGAAAATTCGATCATGAAAAGGAGACAGACAATGCGTAAGTATTTGCCGAAGATATATCTGGCTTTGGTTTTTCTGTTTTTCTATTTGCCGATAGTATACGTCATCTTTTTCTCATTCAATGATTCGCGTTCATTGACAAACTTCACCGGTTTCTCTTTGCAGTGGTATGAAAAGATGTTCGAAAATAGAACGATGATGGAATCGATCTATTATTCAGTGATCATCGCGATCATCGCGACGATAGTATCGACGATCATCGGTACGATCACAGCTATAGGACTGTCCAAAAGCCGTCGGGTCGTCAAGGAATTTGTCAATCAGATGGACAATTTGTCAATGCTCAATCCTGAGATCGTAACAGCGATCGGATTGATGCTGTTGTTTGTCACCTTCGGGATAACGACAGGATTTGGTACTTTACTGCTGGCGCATATTATTTTTTGTATCCCGTATGTCATCCTTTCGATCATGCCTAAGATGCGTCAGCTTGATGATAATCTGGCTGAGGCAGCTCTGGACCTCGGATGCACACCGTGGCAGGCTCTTTACAAAGTCATTATTCCTCAGATAAAACCGGGTATCTTTACCGGAGCCCTCACGGCATTCACGATGTCTTTCGATGATTTTGTCATTTCTTACTTTGTGACCGGTCCTGGTATAAACAATATCTCTACTTATGTTTATTCCAGTGTCCGTCGTATCAACCCTAGTATCAACGCTTTATCGACGATCATCGTCATTGGCATTACGATCATTTTGATTCTGGCTAATGTTGTTCCGCTTATTGCATCCAAGCGTAAAAAGAGGGCTGAACTCAACTAGAAAGCGGTGCAAACCGCTTTTTATATTTCTTTCTTAAAAAAATGTCCAATAGTTATTTACATGAACTCAAAAAAATGTATAATATCTCTTGTTTTGTATAAGAAAATCTTTTGTTTAGTAATACTAAACATATCACGGGAGGGTAGTAATGAAGAAGATCTTGTATATTGCGCTATGCTTACTGATGGTTTTGAGTCTGTCGGGATGCGGTAAATCGACAAGTGATGTCGATCCGGTCGAAGAGTACGGTTGTGATGTATTGAACGTCTATAACTGGGGCGAGTATATTGGCGAAGATGTCATCAGCAACTTTGAAAACACTTATAACGTCAAAGTCAATTACAGTTTATTTGACTCCAATGAGGCTATGTATACACGAATCCTCGGTGGTTCACATTATGATATTCTTGTGCCGTCGGATTATATGATCGAAAGACTGATCGAAGAAGATCTTTTGCAGCCGCTTGATTTTGATGTTATCACCAATTACGATCTTTTGTACGAAGGCACTTTGAATAAAGATTTCGATCCTGATAACACCTACAGTATCCCTTACTTCTGGGGAAACGTCGGTATTGTCTATGATAAGACGATCGTCGATCAGGCTGATGTCGAAAGTCAGGGATGGGAAGTTTTCAAAAATACGAAGTATAAAGGCCAGATCTATATGTATGATTCGGAACGTGATGCGTTCATGGTCGCTTTAAAGGCGCTCGGATATTCGATGAATACAGATAACGAAGATGAGATCAACGCTGCATATGAATGGTTGGTCGATGTTCAGGAAACGATGGAACCGGCTTATGTTACCGATGAAGCGATCGATGGATTGATCTTCGGTGAAAAGGCGATGGGCTTTATGTATTCCGGTGATGCGGCTTATATTCTGTCACAGAATGAAAATATGGCTTATTTCGTGCCGGAGGAAGGAACCAATATCTGGACTGATGCAATGGTCATTCCTAAGAATGCTGATTGTCCTAAATTGGCTAATGAATTCATCAACTATATTATCGGATATGAAGCTTCATATGATAATTCACTGACTGTTGGTTATGCTTCCAGCAATGCTGAGGTGCTTGAAGCTATGTCATCCGAGGGCGGTGACTACTATGGAAATAACGCTTATATTGCGCGGACAGACAATCCAAACGATGAAGTTTTCCGTAATAATGAAGTCTTAAGAGAAAAGCTCTCGGAGCTATGGATCAAAGTAAAGAACAGCTGATGATCAGACTGGATAGTTAAAACTATCCAGTTTTTAATTTTTGTCGAGATTTAGCCTTACTAAATTGATTAAATATGGTATGATATAGATATGTTACATATCGGCGACGTCAAGAGGTATAAACGTTGTCAGCGTTTATACTATTTAAATCAAGACCAAGCTACGGTATATCAACCATATCTGCGCCACGATGAAGAACTGACAAAGTTGGTTGTCGATTATTTTGGCATAGATGGTTACTATCTCGGACAAAGGGGCGACGCACCCGAACGTGTTATCAGTGAGCTCTATGATTACGAATGGTTCGTCAAAGCCCGCTTTGCTTATGATGATCTGCGCATCAAGATCCCGCTTTTGCATAGAGTGGATGACGGCTTTGAACTGTACTTTGTGATGTATGCCCCATACCCTAAAGACGAGGACGTCGAATTTTATCGCGATAATTTATGGGTTTTAAGAAAAAACGGCATTAAAATCATTAAAGTACATATCGTTCATCTCAACGGTGAATATGTTCGTGGCCCGGAGCTTGATCTCACAAAACTTTTTGTGATCAGCGATCATCTATATCATCAGGGGCGACCCAGCATCAAGTTAGACAGCTTGATTGATGATGATTATGATCTTTCTGACATCTTGTTAAAGATGAAAAGAGGATCTATTGCACAGCATCCGCCTGTAAAAAAGCGCAGATGCAAACTACGCGGTCTTTGCGACTTTTATGATCGGTGTTTTCCTCAAGAATTGCCAGACAACAGTATCGAGTTCTTGGTATCATCGTCTAAAAAAGATCAGATGATAAAAGAAGGGATCAAATACCTGAAGGATGCAAGGATCGATCTGATCGAAGGGACAAGGGTCCAATATGCGCAGATCCTGGCTGACCGTTGTGGAGGATCATATCACGATGACTTAGCTTTGGCTGAGTGGCTCAGGAACTTTAAAGATAAGACCTTAGTCTTTATCGATTTTGAGTGGGAGACATATATGATCCCGCCTTATCAAGGTCTGAAACCTTATGAGCATGTGCCGTTTCAATATTCACTGCATATGCTCAAAAAAGATGGGACGCTGAGCCATCGCGAGTTTATTCAAACGGGCGACTGTCGTCAGGACTTTATCAGGTCACTTTTAAAGGATGTCCCAAGAGATGCTTATCTTGTTGCCTATAATGCCAAGGGTGCAGAAATGCTGCGGCTCAAAGAGCTGAAGAGGCAATTCGCTCCTTATGGACCGCTTATCGATGATCTGCTTTCTCGTTTTATCGATATGGCATATCCTTTCCAGGAGGGTCTGGTCTATGATACCAAGATGCGTGGCAACTTTTCGGTCAAATCGTTACTGCGCGTCGTATCAGATATGGATTATCGCGATCTGGCGATCGCTAATGGTATGGATGCGGTCTATAAGTGGCGTTTATTGGATCAGGAAGACAAACATTTTGATCTGGACGATGTAAAAAAGGACTTATCGGAATATTGTTCAATGGATTCATATAGCTTATACTTAATATATAGATGGTTGTTAGATCTGATAGCAACTTAGAAGGAGTTTTCTATTATGAAATTTGAAATTTATGGCGAGAATATCACTATTACCGATGGAATGCGTCATAAGATCGAAACGAAGTTGAGCTTTTTGAAGAAGTACTTCATGATCGATGATGACACAACGGCGCGAGTAGTCGCGAAGGTATACCCAAACGGGCAGAAAGTTGAAGTGACGATTCCGACGAAAGTCGGGCTATTGCGGGCAGAAGTGATGCATCAGGACTTCTATGCCGCGGTTGACCTGGCGATCGATAAGCTAGAAGATCAAATTCGCAGACAGAAGACGAGATTATCTCACAGACATAAGGATTCATTGGCTGAGAATTTCATCACGTTGAACGAAGAGTCGAACGAAGACGAAACACTCGTAAAAACAAAGCGCATCTATGCAGATGAGATGACTTTAGACGAGGCCATCATGCAAATGGAGATGCTGTCGCACAGCTTCTTCATATACAAGGACATCGATGCCAATAAACTGGCGGTAGTCTACAAGCGTTTTGATGATAACTATGGTCTGATCGAGATCGATGAATGATGGCCGGATAGGATTGTTATAAAAAAATTCAGTACAAGAGTCAACCGGGGAGTGGTTGAATTGGTGGTTGCGTGCTATCGAAGACACAAATTGATGATCGATGCACACGTTGTAGGAACATTATGCGTTGATCTTGACACCTTGCGCAAAGCCAGAGATACCGTTTTGAAGATTGAATACGCTGTATCGACTTTGGATTCAAAATCGCGTGAGATTATCAGGCACATGCTTGAGGATGACGACGAAGATCCGAACTGGTTCTACGATCTTTATTCGGAGTCGACATTTAACCGACGGAAAGCGATTGCTTTCGCCAGTTTTATCGAAGCTTTGAAATTCTAATTATTTAAGCCGGTCTTGTTCGTGGCCGGCTTTTTTGTATGTCGGTGCTATCTTGTGATATATATGACAAAAATGTAAGCGTTTATTGAAGTTTTCTTGTAAATGCAATAAAATGATTACAGAAAAGATTCAATTAGAAGGAGTGTGGATCAAATATGTTAAAAGGAATCGCTGTATCAAGCGGGATAGTTGTCGGTAAGGTATATAAATATGTCCAGCCACAGATCGTCTTGCAAGAAACTAAGGGAGAACCGGCAAATGAACTGGCTAAATTCAAAGATGCGGTAGCTAAGACAGAAACGGATATCATCAAGATCAAAGAACGCGCTGCAGGAAAATTAAAACCTGAAGAATTAGAGATCTTTGATGCGCATCTGACGATGCTGCAGGACCCTGAGTATCAAGGTCAGATCGAAGCCAAGATCAATGACGGCAGCAATGCCGATGCAGCAACCAAGGAAGTTACCGATATGATGGTCGATATGTTCTCGATGATGGATGATGAATATTTTAAAGAAAGAGCGGCAGATATCAAGGATGTCGGTCATCGTCTGTTATGCAACGTTATCGGCGTCAAAGTGCCTGATCTTACAGCCATTGATGAAGAGGTCATCATCATCGCCAGTGATCTGACACCTAGTGATACAGCTCAGATGGATAAAAATTATATCATCGGTTTCTGTACTGAAGAGGGTGGAAGGACATCTCACTCAGCAATTATGGCCAGATCTTTAGAGATCCCGGCTGTTGTTGGTTGCCGCGGGATCTTGGATGAGACCAAAGATGGTGACATTATCGCTATGGATGCGACTACCGGTGACGTCGTTGTTGCACCAGGTGCGGATATTGTCGCTGATTATACAAAGCGCGGTGATGCCTTGAAAGCCGAAAAAGAAGCACTTAAAGTGTTGGTCGATCAGCCAAGTGTTTCGCTTGATGGCCACAAGGTCGAGATCGCAGCCAATATCGGAACGCCAAAAGATGTAGACGGCGTTATCAAAAACGGTGGTGAAGCGGTCGGTTTATATCGTACCGAGTTTCTTTACATGGATTCAGTCGATGATTTCCCTGATGAAGAAACACAATTTGTCGCTTATAAGGAAGTCTTGGAACGGATGGAAGGCAAACGCGTCGTCTTCAGGACACTGGATATCGGCGGCGATAAAAAATTGAATTATTTTGAATTCCCTGAAGAACTGAATCCATTCTTAGGATATCGGGCTGTCAGATTATGTCTTGATCGTCAGGATATCTTCAGAACACAATTGAGAGCGATCCTGCGGGCAAGTGCTTACGGAAGAGCAGCGATCATGTTCCCGATGATCGCAACTATCGACGAATTCAAACGCGCGAAAGCTCTTTATGAGGAAGAAAGGGAAAAACTCATCAAAGAAGGCTATAATGTCGGTGAGAATATCGAAGTCGGTATGATGGTCGAGATTCCGGCAAGTGCGATTATGGCCGAAAAATTTGCGCAATATGCGGACTTCTTCTCGATCGGTACCAACGATCTGACTCAATATACTATGGCCGCCGACCGTGGTTCCAAAGAAGTATCATACTTATATCAACCTTTGAACCCGGGAGTTCTGGCTTTGATCAAAAAAGCTATCGACGCAGCGCATAAGTATGGAAAATGGTGCGGTGTATGTGGTGAATTAGCCAGTGATGTCGTGGCTGCTCCGATCCTGCTCGGTCTCGGTCTCGATGAATTCTCAATGACAGCACCTTCGATCCTGCCAGCTCGCAAGATGATCAGAAGTCTTAACTATGAAGAGATGAAAGGTCTGGCCGAAAAGGTGTTGGATCTGGAATCGCAAGACGAGATACGTGCTTACGTCGAAAACTATTTAAAACAAAGATAAAGAAATTAGCTGCCGGACCCGATTGAGTAAGGCAGCTCTTTTATTTATAATGACACTGTGAAAAAAATCGTTTTTATCGCCAGTGGTGGCGGTCATTTAAATGAACTATTACAATTGAGTCCGCTGTTTTCAAAATATGAAAGCACGATCGTCACGGAAAAAACCAAGACGACAGCTTATCTCAAGAGTCGCTACCAGAGAGTGCACTATCTCATTTACGGTACCAAGGAGCATCTTTTCAAATACCTTTTTGTTTTTACGCTCAACATCATCATATCATTTTTATACTTTATAAGATTCAAGCCGGATATAATCGTCACAACGGGCACGCACACCGCTGTTCCGATGTGTTATATCGCGCATTTTTTTAGAAGAAGGGTGATCTACATCGAAACATTTGCCAATGTTTACCATCCCACAGAGGCGGGTAAGATCGTTTATAAGATCGCTGATAAATTCATCATTCAATGGCCGGAACTTAAGAAGTATTATCCGAACAGCGATTATTGGGGAGGTGTGTTTTGAAGATTTTCGTGACGCTTGGAACACAAGATAAAGCCTTTGACCGTCTGATCGGCGAAGCAAAAAAGATCAAAGGACATGATGTCTTTGTGCAAAACGGTTATACAAAATGTGAAGGCATCAAACATGTCGATTATATGGATCAGGAAATGTTTATAGAATGTATCGATGAAGCCGATATCATCATAACCCACGGCGGGGTCGGATCGATCCTTAGCGCTCTTAAGAGAAACAAAAAGGTGATTGCTTGTGCAAGGCTTGCAAAGTA
>CASEHR010000070.1 GCA_949287785.1 uncultured Bacillota bacterium
TCAGCGCTGGCTTTGACCAGATAGTAATATAATACTGTGGCACTGTCAGGCTTTGTGCCATACTGATCGGCCAGATCTTCTAAAGTCAGATGCTTTAGACGCGGCGGAATATCCGAATATAATAAGTTGATTAAAAAAGAATTCTGCGCCTTTGACCGTACCATATAAGGGCATTCTCTCAGCTGATCATATAATACTTTTTTATCGTAAATAAGTTCCGTTTTAAGACCTCTCATCTTCTGCGTACACTCATTAAGACCTTTACAATTGATACACTTTCGTTCGCTTGAACTGTACTCCTCAAGCAGCGACAGACGTTCAATTTCCTCGATCTTCAGATCGTGATCACTTAAAAAACGCATGACGAATTCATCATTTTTCAGCTCTTCCTGCTTCTTTTTAATATCAAATACCCTATCTTGCAATCCATCAATCAATAACTTATTCACGACCGTCTCCTTGAATATATTTCTTATATCTGAGCATGTCCTCTTTACTCATGACAGGATTATTGGAATCATCATATACCGGAACGACATCTTCTTTATTGCCGCTTGAAACTTTGTTTACCAACGTGTGTTCTTTGATAGCGTTCTTTGCTTTTTCGGCATTATCGATATCTTTATAATGCCATTCATTGGCAATTGAATAGACCATGCTCCGGTTGAGGTTGGAACCAAAGCGTCTGTACACATACTCCAAAAGAACATTGATAACAGCATTTCTAAGACCATACTTATCATCAGACGCTAAATTTCTGATCATCATTTTATCATCAGCGGTCAGATTTTTAACATTGCGAAGCTGTGCCAAAAAGACCATCGGTGATATTTCATATTCAAATCCCTGTTGATCACCTGTACCTTCGCCACGTAAACAATACCTTTCCAGCGTCTGATAATCGATATACACATCCGGACCATTTACGATCGAACGATTCAGATATTTACGCATATCGTCAATGCTGATATTGTACAATTCACCTAATTTTGCAATTCTGTTCAGGTCATTATAAGTTCGAAGTTCCTTTGGCCATAAAACGGTACTTGTCGTATCCATCAGTCTTTCGATTGGAAAGATATATTTCCGCTTGACAGCATCGATCTTTTCATCGACGTCATAGCTTAAAGATCTTCCGACTCTTTTTTCACTGATATCACGATAGCCCTCTTTATTCGTTTCATCCTTATACAACTGTTCTTTCAAAAAAGCGAGCCGATCCCGGTTTTTGAATTGAGCATAGCTTGTCAGTACCTCATCAGCAAAAAAGGCTTCAGCATCTTTTGGTGCTATGACCTCGATCATGTATTCACCGGGCTTGTGATATGTCCTTATCAGGTCATTTCTTTCAAGGTCATGCATGGCATCTTCCATTCGCGCTGCTTTGATACCGACGGTTTTTAGAAAATTATCAACCGTATAGTAGTGATCGTGTTTTAAACAGACAAAAGATAAGTACAGATCGACCGATGCGTATTCCAAAACCTCTTTGTAAAGCAACAACAAAGATGTCAATCTATCTTTTGTGATCTCTTTTACACCAACGATCTTGATAATATCATTATTCAGCATTTCGGATCCTTTTAAACCACTTGTCGACCTCATCCTTCAATCCGGCAAGATCACCATTATTATATATTACATCATCAGCCAAAGCTATTTTTGCTTTGATATCCATTTGGTTTGCGATCCTGGCGATCACCTCTTTTTCGGTATATCCTTTTTTGATCAGACGTTCGATCATCTTATCCTCCTTTGAACAAACAACCAAGACTCGATCAAATAGATCTTGCCATCCTGCTTCGAAAAGGATCGGAACTTCAGCAATAAATAAATCGGTGCCCTCGCTCTGTTCCAGCATCATTTCTTTGATGAGCGGATGCATTATATTGTTCAGGATTCTTAGCTTTTTCGTATCATTAAAGACGATCGAGGCAAGCCTTTTACGATCGATCACACCGCTTATAACGGCATCCGGAAATGCTTTGACGATCATATCGAAACATCTCGCATTTGCCTCTAACAGCTCATGTGCGCATTTATCGCAATCAAAGACCGTAATTCCCTCATCGCGGAGGATCTTCGCAACTGTTGATTTGCCACTGGCGATCGATCCTGTTATGGCGATTCTCATCGGAGTTTTTGACATACCGGGCAAAAATAGGTCCCCCTTCCTTGAACTTTGATCTTCTTGATCTCACCGCCGCAAAGCGGACAGACCTTTTGCGTATGGA
Source organism: uncultured Bacillota bacterium (assembly GCA_949287785.1). Lineage (GTDB taxonomy): Bacteria > Bacillota_I > Bacilli_A > Erysipelotrichales > Erysipelotrichaceae > JAHHTG01. Next base: position 2,235 of record CASEHR010000070.1, read on the forward strand.
CAGCCAATTCATTCTGAAAACGACCGGTCACACCGAGGGAAGAGGTGTATGATCTGATCGTCGTTCCTCCTTCATCTATTGCCTTGTTCAATATCTTTTTAGTATATATAATCAGTTTTTCGATATCTTCATCAAGCAGCTTTGATGCCTGCGTACGTGGATCAATACCTGTCTTAAACAGTATTTCATCGGCATATATATTGCCGATACCGGCGACAAAACTCTGTTCTAAAAGAACGGCTTTGATCGGCAGACGTTTACCGCTAAGATACCCTTTGCAATAGGTAAGATCAAATTCAGGATCAAAAGGTTCCGGTCCCAAGCCTCTGAAATCTTTGTAATCACCTCTTTTTACAAGTTCCATTCGGCCGAACTTGCGAGTATCGTGATAACGAAGCTCCCTTCCATCATCCAAGCTGAAGATCACATGCGTATGCTTATCAAAAGGTTCATCCTTCTTCTGTACATAGTATTTACCTTCCATTCGAAGATGGGAATAAAAAGCCGTATCTTCATCCAGTTCAAAAATAAGATACTTTCCCCTTCTTTTGATATCTTCTATCTTTTTTTCAACGACGCTCTTGAGGAATACTTCTCTGTCACCATTGATGATATTCGGATACAAGACCTTTATGTCCACGATCTTTCGGCCTTGGATCAGATTTAAAAGTGTCCTCCGGACAGTTTCAACTTCTGGCAGTTCCGGCATTATTTCGCCTCGTACCAGGAATGACCATAGCTCATTGAAACTTCGAGCTTTACATTGAGATCCATTGCTTTGACCATGCCGTCGTGGACGATCTTTTGCATGATCTCGAGCTCATCTTCAGGTACATCAAAAATGAGTTCGTCATGGATCTGTAATACCATTTTGGAATTCAAACCTTTTTCTTTGATGGTCCTTGCGATATTGACCATTGCCACCTTGATCAGATCGGCGGCTGAACCTTGGACTTTGGAGTTCATTGCTGCCCGCTTTGCAAACTCCTTCAGACGATGATCCTTTGATCTTATCTCCGGAATATAACGGCGCCGGCCTAAAATCGTCGTAACATATCCATTATCTTCACACTCTTTTATGGCCATATCCAAAAAGGATTTAATGTTAGGATAGGTAGTAAAATAGTCGCTTATAAAGTCTCTGGCTTCCATCACCGATACTCCGGCTTGTTTCGCAAGACCAAAATCACTTATACCATATATAACGCCGAAATTGATCGCTTTAGCTTTACGTCGATGCAGACTGTCAACTTCATCAAGTTCAAGGGAGAAGATGTCCATCGCAGTTTTGGTGTGAATATCGATATCATTATTAAAGGCGTGTTTCATCTTGCCTTCATCGGCCAGCGAAGACAGAACACGAAGTTCGATCTGCGAGTAATCACTTGAAAGCAAATAATGACCATCTGAACCTTTAAATGCTTTACGGATCATCTTGCCATCCTCATCGCGAATGGCTATGTTTTGTAAATTGGGTTCCGATGAAGAGAGTCGACCGGTCTGGGTCATGGTCTGGGAGAAGATCGTATGGATCTTTTTGTCTTGACTGATGTATTTGCTCAGACCTTCAACATAAGTTGTATAGAGCTTATTGTCTTTGCGGTATTCCATGATCTGCTTAATGACCGGGTGATATAGTTCAAGTTTTTCCAATTCTTCGACATTTGTCGAACGTTTTTTATTAGCCGGTAGTCCCAGTTCATCAAAAAGGACAGAAGCTAATTGAACAGGTGAATTGATGTTGAAATCATGACCGACTGTATTATAGATCGCTTGTGTTTTACTGTCGATTCTGACTTTAAGTTCAGCACCGATATCATCCAAGACCTTTTGGTCACAAGTGATCCCTTCTTCCTCCATCTCATATAAAACATCGACAAGCGGCAACTCAACATCGGTGTAAAGTGCATATAGACCATCTCTTGATAACCCTGTTTTCAGATCATCGAACAAGTCGGATAATACTCCAGCGATCATGCCGGCTCTTTTAGTCTGAGCAATTGAATCGATTGCCTTTGGTTTTTTAGGTGTTCCGTAAATATCGGAAAGAGGGGTTACGCTCATGCCTTTTGAGGCAAAGATACTTTCTAATGAATCATTCAGATTGCTGCACAAAAAAGCCATTAGACAAATATCATCATTTTTATTGCCTAAAGTCAGTCCATTGCTTTTAAAGACATGTCTTACAAATTTGAGATCAAAGAAGATCTTGTGTTTATCCGAAGCCAGATAGCCTAAAGCATCACCATCATTCAAGAGGTCTTCATAAGGGATATATTCGATCTTACCCTTTTTAGCAAACGCCATACCGTAGATCTTTGCTCCATAATACTTAAACCCATCTGTATCGATAAAGATAAGTGTGCCATCATCAAGCAATTCTCCGCTGATCTTTGAAGTTCTTATTGCTTTAACTTCATCACTTCCATCAACATCGACCTTTTTAATCAAAGACCTCATCTCATATTTGCGATAAAAATCATTGACACCATTATCATCCAGACTGAGCTTTAGATCCGATAATTCGATATCGATATCGACATCGGTCCTGATCGTCGCTAACTTCTTAGATAATAAAGCTGTATCTTTATTGGCGATCAGTTTCTTTTGGAGACGTTTGTCGACCTTGGCGATGTTCTCATAGATTCCCTCAATACTATCAAACTCATTCAAAAGTTCGCTCGCACCGACGATGCCTATACCTTTTACACCTGGGATATTGTCACTTTTATCACCCATAATGCCCTTAAGATCGGCGATCTGATCGGGTCTTACCGGCCAGATCTCTTTAAGATTCCGATCGTCGATTATATCGATATCGCTAAGACCACGCCGCATAAAATACACATGTGTCGAAGAATCCAAAAGTTGCAGAATATCCTTATCACTGGTCAATATACATATATCTACCGACGGATACTTCTTGGATATCGTCCCGATGATATCATCGCCTTCAACATCATCATATTCCAAATACGGCACATGATATGCAGTCAAAAATTCACGTACCAGTTTAAACTGCGGCACTAATTCAACAGGAGCCGGACTTCGATTAGCTTTGTAGTTGGCATCAAGATCATGACGAAAGTTGTGTTTACCCTTGTCAAATGCTACGACACAATACTCCGGGTGGATCATCGACAAGGCTTTATTGAACATATTGGCAAACGCAAAGACGGCGTTTGTATAAACGCCATCAGTGGTCTTCATCATATTGCGATTGTAAGTTGCATAGTAACCTCTGAACAGTACAGAATTACCATCTATCAATAACATTTTCATAATTTATTCCTCTATAAGCTCTTCTACACTGCCGTTAACCTGTTGAGTCATCAGCACATCTGTCGTCAAATTCTCTAAAACATTCAGATTTTCGTACATGATCGACAAATAATCTTTGTTAGCAGCGATCTGTGATGGAGTAAGACTGCTCAGATTGCTGATATTGACGCGCGTTAGTCCAAGCTCTGTCTCTAACTCGTTGAATAAAGCTATCATTTCGTCGGTCATATTCGGTTCATAGGCGATGTATTGAACGTTATCGGCTATGATACGTTCTTTGATGAGCTGCAACTGCTGATCTGTTGGCAATGTCCCGTATTTGGACATGCAGACCGGATAGATCTGAAAACCGTACGCCTTCTGCCAGTTGCCTAAATTAGGTGTCATCGTGACGAATTTGATCGTCTGATTATTATCCTTGAGCCTTTGTGCCAATTCCTGATATGACGCATCAAGCCGGATGAGATCCTCTTTCAAAGCCTCGTAATTGGCACTGAACTCGTTCGCTCTTTCAACATAATTAGCAGCAAAAATATTGTAGATACGCTCAGCCATCGAAAGCATCCCGATCGGATCGGTCCATAATGCCAGATCATTTTCATTAGTATCGATAGTGGAAAAACAATCACCATTGTAATAAGGGGATTCAATATAGCTTTCATTACCATCAACATAAACCAAAGTATACCTTTGAAATTTGTAGATAGCATTCAACTCACTGAGATCGACAACTTTCACGCCGCTCTGCTCGATCTCATCACCATATAATTCCAAATAAGGTTCAAGTGCTCCGATGTGGAAAAAATACATCGAATGGTCAAGAAGATCTTTATAATCTTCGACGATATTGCTGACCTGGACCAACTCATTTTCCTGGATCGAGTAACTATCAAGAGAATCACCGACAATACGGCTGATGAGATAGCCTACCGGATAGACCGAATAAGTAATACAAGTACGGTCACTTGAACAACCGCTTACCGGGATGAGCAAGAGTATCGATAAACACAAAGACAACAATTTCTTCATGACTGTATTATACTACTGTTAGACTTTTTTAAAACAGCATAATATATCGGCTGACCGTTGCTGACGAACTTCTTTTCATAAGCAGTCAGGATATCATCATTAGGAATCCGGTGACGATCAGTCGAAAAATCGACCAGCCTGTAACCATGTTCAGAGAAACTCATGATCGAAAAATCGAAAAAAGCACTGTTATCTGTCTTGAAAAAAATCTCACCGTCATCCTTTAACACATGATCGTAAATATCTAAAAAAGTCTTGTAGGTCATCCGTCTTTTTGCATGCCCTTTCTTAGGCCATGGATCACTGAATTGCAAGTAGATCCGATCAACGACCTTGTCAAAGTACTTCAGAAGTTCTTTCACATCATCATGGATGACATAGACATTGGTAAGACCGGCTTCCTTAAACTTCATGATCGACCTTGCAACGCAGACCTCTTCTTTTTCATAACCGATATAGAGGATGTCACGATTGATCTGCGCACTTTCACAGATAAAATCGCCCATACCCATACCGAGTTCGAGATAGACCTTTTTATATTCTCCTGTTTCAGGAAGCTCATTTCTGATCAGATAATGACCTTCTTGGTCAAGATAAGGAGCTACCCACTTCTTCTTTCTTATACGCATAATCTTTAAATAAAAGGATGATTACTCATCCTTCCCTTTCTTCTTACCAAAGAAACGAACTTCACCGGTAGGTCTCTGTTCAGGCTTCTCGTCTTTCTTAGGTTTCTCCAAGAGATCTTTGGCACTGACGTTGATCCGCCCTTTATCGTCGATTTCGATTACCTTGACCTTGATCGTATCACCGATCTTAAGGACATCTTCCGGCTTGTCAATGCGTTTATTGGCGATCTTTGAAACATGAAGCAGAGCTTCTTTATTGCGATACAGTTCGACAAACGCTCCGAATTTCTCTAAGCGGATGACTTTGCTGTCATAGATCTCACCAACCTGAACTTCTCTGACGATATCATAGATGATACCTTTGGCCTTGTTGATCATCTCACGATCTTGATGGTAGATGACACACTTGCCGTCATCATCGATATCGATCTTGACGCCACCGCAATCTTCAATGATCTGATTGATAATCTTGCCGCCGGTGCCGATGACTTCTCTGATCTTGTCGACAGGGATATCGATAGTATCCATCTTCGGTGCGTATTTCGAGACATCTTTCCGTGGTTCGCTAATCGCTTGCAACATGTTGTCCAAGATGAACAGACGACCCTGCTTAGCTTGCGCAAGAGCCTCTTGGAAGATCTCTTTCGTGATCCCTTTGATCTTGATATCCATCTGCAGAGCGGTAATTCCGTCTTTTGTGCCCGCTACTTTGAAATCCATATCACCATAATGGTCTTCCATACCCTGAATATCGCTTAAAATCGTATAGTGATCACCATAAGTGATCAAACCCATCGCTATACCGGCTACCGGCGCTTTGATCGGTACACCGGCTGCCATTAAGGACATCGTACCGGCACAAATAGATGCCTGTGATGATGAACCGTTAGATTCAAGTACCTCCGCAACCGTCCTGATCGCGTATGGGAATTCATCCTCGCTTGGAAGGACCTGAAGCAGTGCTCTTTCGCCAAGTGCACCATGGCCGATCTCACGACGGCCCGGATTTCCCATCCTGCCGACTTCACCGACTGAATATGGTGGGAAGTTATAGTGATGCATGAAGCGCTTTTCTTCAACATCTGTTATATCATCGATGATCTGATTATCACCCAATGGCCCCAATGTCGTAACTGACAATACCTGTGTTTCGCCACGAGTGAACATCGCACTTCCGTGAGCTCTTGGCAGAAGATCGACTTGTGAATCAAGCGGTCTTATCTCATCCAGCGCTCTTCCATCAGGTCTGATCTTTTCAACGCTGATCAGTCTTCTTACTTCACCGGCAACTATTTCCGTGCAGTACTCGCGCGCCTGTTTTGCGGCTTTTTCTTTATCGATTGACAATTCATCTTCCGTTTCCATGAAATGGGCAGCCATTTCATCAGTGATTTCATCGATCTTGCCATAACGTTCAAGTTTCTGTTTGATCGATACAGCTTCTTCTAGACGTTTTTTACCATTTAGATCAATATATGTTTTTACATCCGGAGCGATCTCATATAGAGTGACCTCCATCTTTTCTTTGCCGCACTTAGCAATTATCTCTTCCTGGTATGAACATAATTTCTTGATATATTCGTGGCCAAACATCAAACCATCGAGCATGACTTCTTCACTGACTTCTTTAGCACCGGCTTCAACCATGTTTATTGCCTCTTTGGTGCCTGCGATCGTCAGATGGATCAGTGAACGTTCTTCCTCTTCTTTCGTTGGATTAATGATGTACTTACCATCGACATAGCCGACGACGACACCGGCGACCGGACCATCAAATGGGATATTGGAAATACACAAAGCCAGAGAAGAACCGAACAGAGCTGCCATTTCCTGTGACCGGTCCTGATCTACGGACAAAACTGTATTGACGACCTGGACTTCATTACGGAATCCTTCAGCAAACAAAGGTCTGATCGGACGATCGATCAAACGAGCCGTCAAGGTCGCATGTTCACTCGGCCTTCCCTCACGTCTTAGAAAACCACCCGGTATCTTACCGACTGAATATAATTTTTCTTCAAAACTAACTGTCAAAGGGAAAAAATCTGTATCTTTCGCTACCGAAGATGCTGTAGCTGTCGACAAGATGACGGTATCATCATAACGGACAAGTACCGATCCTCCGGCTTGTTTAGCGATTTCGCCTGTTTCGATAGTAAGATTTCTTCCTTCAAGATCAAAATGAAATACTTCTTTTGCCATTTCTTACTTTCTTTCCTCTACTTTTCTCTTAAACGTACATATTCTAGCATAATATCCCCTTTAATTAAACAAAAAGGAGATCGCTCTCCTTAATCTTCGATAACGTTGTGGAATACTTCCTGAACATCATCGACCTCATCCAGAAGTCTCAGTAATCTCTCCCACATCTCTTTATCTTCAGGGCTTTCCAGCTTGACATACTCATGCGGAATCATCTTGATAGTATAGACAGAGAATTCAACGCCGGGGATCAATGCTTCGATCGCCTCCTGAGCTTTATGCAGATCGCTCGGGTCGGCATAGACCGTCATGATTCCATCTTCAACTTCCAAGTCGCTTACATTGACATCGCTGTCGATCAGCGTTTCCAGCATCTTTTCTTCATCATCATAGTTGAATGACAGAACAGCTAGGTTATCATAATTAAACGACACCGAACCCTTGACTCCTAATTTGCAATGCGACTTGTTGAAACATGAATTCATCGCCGCGACTGTTCTGTTTGAATTATCCGTCAGGCAGTCGATGATAATGGTCGCCCCGCTTGGACCGATTCCCTCATAACGCAGTGAATCATAATTCTCATTAGATCCGCCTTTTGCCTTTTCAATCGCTCTTTTTATGACATCGGAAGGTACTTGATTGGCTTTAGCTTCAGCAATCTTTCGCTTCAAAGATAAATTCATCTCCGGATCAGGTACACCGCTTTTAGCAGCGATGTATAGCTCTTTTCCGTATCTGGAATACAGTTTTGATTTCATTGCGGCTGTTTTAGCCATCGATGCAGCACGTACTTCATGTGCTCTTCCCATTTAATATCACTCCTTTATTTAACTCGTACATTATACACTATAAACCTGAAATGTAATCATCTAATTTTTTCACAAAACTGCTTTGATGATCAATGTACTTTTTCGGTCTGAATACCGATGCCTGTTCGATCAAAAGATTGATATCATCCCCCTCATTCAAAGACAGGATATAACCG
>CASEHR010000071.1 GCA_949287785.1 uncultured Bacillota bacterium
AAAGCAAGTTTTTGCAAGGAACGTCGATTATTTTGAAAATTCACGCAAAAGATGGATAAATAAACATCATCATTCCATTTCTGATGCGATGATATTCGCTCAGATCCAATGTCGATGTACTTGTACCGGATATAAAAAAGAAGACCGTTCAGTCTTCTTTGTGAATCTTATCGATTATCGCATCTATCTTCTGTGCTTTCTTAAGGCTTTCATCAATAACGAATGTCAGCTCCGGTACTTTATATACGCTGACCCTTTTTGCCAGCTCTGAGCGGATATAGCCTTTGGCTTTATTCAATACTTTAAGGCCGGCTTCGTTTCTTTCGTCCTTGCCGAGGAAAGTCACATACACTTTTGCATGACTAAGATCGTTTGATACGCCAACATCCGATATCGTGACAAATCCGAGTTTAGGATCTTTAACGTTGTTTTGGATGATATCGGTGATCTCCTTTTGAAAGATCGATTGCAGTCTTCTGTTTCTGATCGACATTAAGCTCTTTCGACCTCTTGATCCTCATAGGCTTCAACGATATCGCCTTCCTTGATATCGTTCTAGTGCTCAATCGTCAGACCGCATTCATAGCCGCTATTGACTTCCTTTGCATCGTTTTCAAATCTCTTCAATGAGGCAAGTTTACCGGTATAGATGACGATACCATCTCGGATCAGACGGACTTTGCAATCTCTTACGACCTTACCGTCGATAACCATACAACCGGCTATCGTTCCGATCTTTGATACCTTATAGGTCTTCCTCACTTCTGCCTGACCGATGACGACCTCTTCATATACCGGTGCCAGCATACCCTTCATCGCTGCCTCCATTTCTTCGACAGCTTTATAAATGATGTTGTGCAGTCTTATCTCCACACCCTCTTCTTGGGCTTTCTTTCGGACATTGGCATCAGGACGGACATTAAAACCATAGATGACCGATTTTGATGCGCTTGCCAGCATGACATCACTATCGGAAATCGCTCCGGCTTGTGATCTTATGACATTGACTTTGACACCATCGACTTCGATCTTGCTCAAAGACTGAGCGACCGCTTCAGCTGTACCTTGAACGTCGGCTTTGACGATGACCGGGATCTCTTGAATCTCACCCTTTTCGATCTGACTGGCCAGATCATCAAGCGACATAGCGCTGACGCTGCGTCTTTCCTTTTCGATCTTCGCCCGCAGACGCTTATCAGCCAGAGCTCTGGCTTCCTTTTCACTGGTAAAGACCTTAAAGTGATCACCGGCTACCGGTACATCATTAAGGCCGATGATCTCAACCGGTGTTGAAGGCAGAGCTTCTTTGATTTCTTTACCGGTATCGTCAGTCATTCTTCTGACCTTGCCAAAGCAACAGCCGACAACGACAGCATCGCCCTGGTGAAGAGTTCCGTTTTGAACAAGAACAGTCGAAACCGGTCCTTTCCCTTTATCAAGACGGGCTTCAATAACGGTACCTGTCGCTTCTTTCTTTGGATTTGCTTTCAGATCCTGGACTTCAGCAACGACGAGGATGGTCTCTAAGATGTCCTTGATCCCATCGCCGGTCTTGGCACTGCAGTTGACAAAGATCGTATCACCGCCCCACTCCTCAGGCAAAAGACCTAGATCAGCAACTTCACTTTTGACTTTATCGATATTAGCTTCCGGTTTATCGATCTTATTGACGGCGATGATGATCGGTACACCAGCAGCCTTTGAGTGGTCGACAGCTTCTTTAGTCTGCGGCATGACACCGTCATCTGCCGCTACGACGATGATCGAAACATCCGTGACCTCAGCACCTCTTGCCCGCATGGCTGTAAATGCCTCATGGCCCGGTGTATCCAGGAAAGTGATCTTTTTACCGTTGACCTCAACCTGATAAGCACCGATGTGCTGGGTGATTCCGCCAAATTCGCCTTCGACCACTTTGGTCTTTCTGATCGAATCGAGCAATGTGGTCTTACCGTGGTCAACATGACCCATGATCGTAACGATCGGTGCTCTTTCGACAAGGTCGTTTGGATCGTCCGGTATATCATCTTCCAAGGTCGCATCCTCTTCATCGACCTTCTTGGCTTCAATACCGTATTCCATACAGATGAGTTCGACTGTCTCATCATCCAAAGGAGAATTGATCGTCACCATCTTTGACAGCATAAACAGCAATTTGATTATATCACTGGCATTCTTATGGCATTTCTCAGCTAACTGACCGACTGTAATACCATCAGAATAAGTGATATTAGTGACCTTTGGTCCATTATCCTTGAAAGGTGCTTGCCCCTTGTGTTTATTATTATTGGGTCTTTTTTGATGTTTGGCCATTTTCTTCTCCTCCTTCTCTCTTCTTTAATGCATCTGCAAATCCGTTATCAGTAACACCGATCGTCATGATGCCTGATTTACCGATCGCTCGGCTGATCTCTTCACTGGTGTACTTCAGATTATACGGACAATCATAGTACACACACTTTTTGATATAGCGTTCTTTGGTCTTATCGGAAGCATCGCTGGCGATGAAGACATAACGGATCTTTCCGTATTTGAAACTATCCAAGATATCCTTGGCGTAGCACAGCTTATTAGCTTTACGGATGATCGACAACAAGCCGAGGATTTTATCCTTCATCGATCACCTTGGCAATAGCTTCATAGATCTCATCACTGATCGTGATATCCAATGCCCGTTCTAAGGCTTTCTTCTTTTTTGCCAAAGCCAACGCTTCGGGATCTTTCTTTATATAAGCTCCTTTGCCGTTAGCTTTGCCAGTCGGATCGACGGATACTATACCATCCTTGTTTTTGACGATCCGCAATAACTCTTTTTTCGGCAGTGATTCATTGGTCGCTACACAGCGACGCATCGGGATCTTCTTCATCATCAATCCTTATCGTAGTAATCGTCATACTCGTCAAAGTCGATATCGTCGTCATTGATCCAAGAATTCTCGTCTTCCATTTCCTGTGCCAATTCGATCTCTTCCAGTTCCTCATCGGTATATTCCGGTTTGATATCGTAATCTTTGTCTTTTTTCAACTCACTTGCCCGCAAACGTCTTTCATCTTCTTCACTCTTACGGCGTTTGCGCTTGGTGACAGTCTCTTCTTTTGTCGCTTTAGAAGCATCGGCGAAATCCTCGAATTTGGAGACAAAATCCGAAGTATGAACTTTACGTTCTTTCTTTGGTTTCACTTCTTCTTTAGGTTCTCCGTCAGTTTCGCTTATTTCGACAACTTCTTCTTCGATCTTTTCAACGGTCTCATTTGGTGTTTCGACAACCGGTGCTTCGACCGTTTCTTCCTTTTCTTCTTTCAGTTCTTCTTCGTCCAGTTCAACTTCATCAAAGGCATCATAGCTTTCACCTTCCTGTGCCAGCTTCTCATTGAATTCCGCATTGCGGCGCAGAGCTTCTTCTTGCTGGGCGAGGAATTTCTTCATCTCGCGTTCCTTGATGATGCGTACCTGATCTTCTTTGAATTCATTGACCTTCTCTTCGATATCGATGCCCTGAGCCAGGATGTCGCTTTCCATCTTGATATCGATCTTCCGCTCGGTAAGCTTGACTGCCAGTTTGGCATTTTTACCTTTTTTACCGATCGCGCTTGACAACTGATCATCAGGCACGACGACACACAAAGGACGGTTAAGACGATGCTTGCGCTTTTCGATCTCTTCTTCCGTTAAACCTTCGTAATCTTCAGGCGCATAGAAAACAGCGATGACATTGGCCGGTGCCAGAGCGTTTTTGACAAGTTCGCCAAGATCGTCATTCCATTCAAAGATATCGATCTTTTCGCCCTTGATCTCCTGGATGACGGCCTGGACCCTGGATCCCCGCGGACCGATACAAGCCCCGATCGGATCGACGTCTTCATTTCGGGAGTAGACAGCCATCTTCGTCCTTTCACCGGCATCTCTGGCGATCGCTTTGATCTCGACAAGACCCTGAGCGATCTCCGGTACTTCTCTTTCGAATAACCGCTTCACAAACATCGCATCAGCCCGTGACAGAGACACTTGCGAACCTTTTGAATTCTTTGACACCTCTTTGATGACTGCGCGGATCTGCTGGTTCTCCCGGTAGATCTCGCCCGGTATCTGTTCACTTTTCAGCATGATCGCAATCGTATTGCGGATATCGACCAACAAGAATTTCTCTTCGACGGTCTTGATGACCCCGGTAATGAGATCGTAGACCTTATCCTGGTATTCCTCATAGACTCTTTGCTTTTCAAATTCCTTGATCCGTTGTTTGAGCATATTCTTTGCGATCGAGATGCTCGACCTACCAATCTCTTCAAAATTGACTTCGATCGCGATCTTGTCGCCGACTTTAGCTAACGGATCGATCTTGATCGCTTCGCTGTACAAGATATCCAAAGTCTCATCGAATTTATCGCTGTCATCTTCAACGACTGTCAGATCATGATAGATCTTCATCTCCTTACCGTCCATCTCAACTCTCACTTCAGCTGCCGGTGCATCGATGTGTTTCTGATAAGTCTTGATGATCGCCTCTTTCAGCGTATCGATGATAAAATCTGCCGATATTTTACGATCATCTTCAAATAACCGTAAACTCTCTAAGAACTCTTTGCTTTTTAGATTGATGCCGCTCATTTTTTTACTCCTTTGAAATCTATTGCCAAGCGAATTAACTGGATATTTTCATAAGGGATATCTACCCTTTTTTCAATGTTCTTATCCCGATATGTGACTTCGAGGATCTGATCACTGACCATATCCAAATATCCCTGGACCTCTTTTTTTCCATCCAGAGATCTTATCAGACGGATATAAACATAATCCCCGATATGTTCTAACACATCATCGTAGCTATACAATACCCTTTCCAAACCGACGGTAGAAACATCCAGCAAGTATCTGTCTTTTAAATAATCCTTGGTATCCATGTAGTCGGATACAAGCCGTGATACTTCCGATATGCCGTTAAGATCAAGATGATCATCGATCTCGACATGCAAAGTGTCTTCATTTTCAACTTTATCATAACTCACATGATATAGATGATAACCTTTGCCGTCCAGATACGCCTTTAAATCGTCTTTGATAGATTTTAGATCCATATTCCTCCTCACATATCATTTATAAAGGAGAGGTCTTCCTCTCCTTTACAGTCAGTATAACATATCCTGTAAAAGAAAAGTAGTCAAACGACTACTTGATAAGCAGATGGTGGTTCCGGCCAGAGTTGAACTGGCGACACACGGATTTTCAGTCCGATGCTCTACCTGCTGAGCTACAGAACCATTGGTTGCGAGGGAAGGATTTGAACCAACGACCTCCGGGTTATGAGCCCGACGAGCTACCGGA
>CASEHR010000072.1 GCA_949287785.1 uncultured Bacillota bacterium
TTATTTGAATGATGACGGTGATTTTATAAGTGGTATAAAGGAGTATTTTGCTAGAAATAATGGCGATGATGTGATCGTTATTACCGATATTTTAGGTGGTAATCCAAACGCAGAAGTTATCAAAGCAGCAAAAGGGACAAAAGCAAGGATCATAAGCGGCCTGAATATAGGTGGTATGTTGGAATTATTATTTAGAGAAGAGATTACTGATAGAGAAATAGCCGATATTGTAAGTGGAAGCAGAAGCGTTTTAGTTTATGTAAACCAGTTATTTGGGAGAAAGGATGATTAGGGCAATTTTTGTTGATGATAGATTATTGCATGGCAGTATATCTTTAAAATGGTCGCACTATTTTCATTTGACAGATATACTGATCGTCAACAATGAAACAGCAAATGATGAGTTTACAAAAATGATCCTTGATTTAGCGAAACCAAAAAATGTCAAATTACATTTCAAAGAACTAAATCATGATGCGTTATCATTAATTAATGTTTTGAGTAAAGAGAGTGAAAACGCAGTGATCATCGTCTCAAATATGTTCGATGCATATCGTATGGTCGATCAAATGGAATTTAAAACGGAAATAATCATAACCGGGCTCAGGGAAAGACCAAACAGCATAAAGATATCTGATCGTGTAGCTTTGACATCAGAGGATACATCGATATTAAGAAAGATGGTCAAGGTTGATCTTGACCTTAAGTTACAATCTTTACCCAATGATAAAGCGATAATCATCACTGAAGATTATCTAAGTAGTTTAGATCATCGCTGAAAAGCCAAATACTGATTCTGTCCTCCTTTTGGCTTTTCGTAAATTATGTTCGCAGCAGTCTTTTTGATTGCTGCTTATTTATGAAAAATACTCGATACTGGCATATCGAGTATTTTGATAGTGTGGCCTGTTACATCTTAACCTGCTTGGATTACAGCAAATAACTACTAAACACACAGATGTACTGTATTCATGCGCAAGTGCTAAAACCAATATTCTGTTTATTATTGTAAAGGCTTACATATTAAGCTATACTGAAGCTAAGTAAGAATGGGTAGAATTATGAAAAAGTATTTAAGTAAGACTTTTAATTTAGCTATAGTTATCACTCTAATTTGTTTGTTAACTTCGCCAATCAATGTAAGTGCTGACGATTTTAAAAATTCATCTATACGTGAAGAAAAGATATCACAATTATATGAATTGAGATCAAAAGCTGAATTAGAAAAAGATGATGAAATGATCGAGCAAGTAGACAACGAACTAATCAATCTTGGTGTGGAATTTCTAACTTGGGATCAGTTGATAGAGGAAGTTCCTGCAGTGCAAACTTCATTAACAAACACACCATATTCTCCTGCTGGTATATATTGATGTCATTTAAAACTAAAGCAATCATTTTGATCATCGTAATATGCGTCTTGTTGTTTTTCTTGCCAAAAAAGGTGCGTATCGATATACAAAACATTAGTGATATACAGATAGCAATAACGACGATCGATTTTGATAACAGCGTGTCTGATCCAATTGTCATCGATATAAGTGAAGACGAAAGTGATGAAATATCAAATGTCATTGATACAATAAATATGATCAGTTATCGAAATTCTATTAACTCTGTTTTTATAAATTTGTCTAACAGTAGTACATTGCCTTATTCTAATGAAATCATGAGCATCGCAATAGTGCACCAAAATGGCGAAGTAGATACGATCGTTTTATTCAGTGATAATGACTTTATAAAGCATAACGATAAAGTCTATGTATGTACTGAAAATTTCTTTTACGACATATATGACATATTACATTCTCATACTGTCCAAAATTATTGCTCTACTCCATTCCTTTCTTAATTTCTGTATGGTATTTTGTTTGTGCACACTTTAGAGAGCAGCTGGCTCAATCATTTCTTAAGTTGCCGGAATGTCAAGAATCTGCAGTACCACAACCACGATGTCGACAGCAATGGCCACTAACAAATAATATTTATTCTCTATGTCGGCATATCGTTTTCTAAAACGATAACCACATAAGCGGCTACGATAGTCATAGGGTAAGAAGAATCATCGATATATTGCACAAGTTGTTCCATGATCGATCCCACTCTTCCGCTTTTAGGTATACCTGTACTGCAAAGAAAATCGTGCAACAAAAACAACCCGTTAAATCCGGCCAGAATTTAGTGGCATAATACTACATCAAATAAAAGACTAGTTTTTTAAACTAATAAATGAGAATTATAGCTGATGGGATCGTTCAGATATAGTGATAATGATGACGGAATCTGAACAGGAGATATGATGTCACCAGTAAGGCCAGAAGTTCGGCGACGCTGATCGATAACCAGATGCCGTTGATCCCCAAGATGATCGGCAGAAGTAACAAGGTTCCGATCTGGAATACCAAAGTCCGCAAAAAGGAGACAAGGGCGGATATCAGGCCGTTGTTCAAAGCGGTGAAAAAAGCTGAACCGAAGATATTGAAACCACACAACAGGTAGTTGATCGAGAAGATCCTAAGACCGATCCTGGTCAGCTCAAATAGCGCTTGATCATAGCCGGTAAAGATACTGGCTAAAAGATTAGCTGACAAGATGCCGCTGGCTGTCATTACAATACCGATGACAGCGGTGATCTTAAGGGATTTTTTGAAGAGGTTCTTTAATTCATCAGTGTCTTGTGCACCGTATTTGAAGGCGATGATCGGACTGACACCGGTCGCATAACCCAAGAAGATCCCGGCGAAGATCATTGAAACATAGGCGATAACACCATAAGCAGCTACACCGTCTTCGCCAGCAAGGTCCATCAATTGCATATTGTAGATGACAGTGACGATACTGGCAGCGACATTGCTCATGAGTTCCGATGAACCGTTGGTCATCGCTTTGAAGAGAAAGTCAGTGTAAAATCCGAACCTGACGATATGTAACTTGGTATCGTTGATCTTGCTCAAAAAATATGCCAGAGGTAAAAGACCGCCGATGAATTGCGATAAGATAGTCGCCAAAGCGGCACCGGCTAAACCATGACCTAAAACACCGACAAAGACATAATCGAGGACGATGTTGGTCATGCCGGCTAAACTTGTCACAAACAGAGACAACTTAGGTCTTTCTGCAACGACGAAGAAGACCTGGAACAGGTATTGGAGCATGAAAGCCGGTAATCCCACCAGCATTATTCGTCCATAGGTGACACAATGCGGAAGCATGTTTTGATCAGCTCCCAATAAAGTAGCGATATCTTCAATGAAGATCTGACCGATAACGACAAAGAAGATGCCCATCGTCAGGGTACTGAAGACCGTAAAGGAGAAGTACTTATTGGCGAGCTCATCATTTCCTTCGCCAAGGGTCTTGGAGACGATGGCGCTGCCGCCGCTGCCCATCATAAAGCCGATGGCACCGATGATCATAAAGACAGGATAGATGAGGTTGAGGGCGGCAAAAGGAGTCTTGCCGGCAAAGTTCGATACGAAAAGACCGTCTACGATACTGTAGATACTGCTGAAGATCATGACGATGATCGAAGGCAAGACGAACCTGATCAGTTTGGAATAAGTAAAATGTTCGGATAATGCTATTTTCATACAAAACAAAAAACACTTTAAGTGCATAGAGATTATAGCGGAATATCAAAGTTAAAGCCAGTTCAATCACATAAGAGTGATAAAAAAGACCCTTTTCAGGTCTTTGTTCAAAGTCATCTTCTATCCATTACCATATTGATCTTTTTAAGTTTTTTACTGCCGTTTCGGATCGTAAAGGATGATGCTGTTTCGGTCTTTTTGCCATCGATCGTATGATCAGATGGTTCATCGCTTTTAATGGTCAGCGACCTTCTGATGTGATAGACAAGTGGTGGCGTCTCTTTTCTTAAGGACAAGATCGGGGTGATGACGATGTCTTCTAAAGACAGGTCTAAGATCGGACCGCCGGCAGAACGGTTGATACCCGTCGATCCCAAAGGGGTAGCGACGATAAGACCGGAAGCCCTGATCGTGCTTATTAGACGATCACCATCATAGATCCTGAAGGTCTCGATATTGCGTCTGGCCTTAAAAGTTACATCGTTGATGATATAGGCGCCTTCTGCTTCAAGTATCAGACAATCATCATGATCATACTCATGAAGACCTTCCAGCCACTTAGCGGCATCATCGGCGGAACAGTTGGTCAGATATCCGAAATTGCCGACATTGATGCCGCCATAGAGGACATCATAAGCTAGGGCTGAAGGGGCGTAGTGGATAAAGGTCCCGTCACCGCCCATGAATAAGACGACATCAGGTCTTAGATCAGTGCCATCATATAAAGGCTCATGCCCTGAAGCGATGAGTTTTTCTTCCAGTATCGGCATCAGGGCGAGAGCTTCTTCTTTGATCTGATTCGGTAGTAATAAGACTTTCATCCAAGTTCTCCGATCATCGCTTTGCCGGCTTTGATCCCGGCATCCATCGCTTTGACGACGGTCGATGCACCACTGACGGCGTCACCGCCGGCATAGACGTTGTCGATGCTGGTCTTGCCGTTTTCATCGACTTTGAAACAGCCCCATTTATCTGCTTCGATACCGTTTTTCTTACTTATGCTGTCGTCGTTAGAAAAACCTAAAGCCAGAACGGCTGTATCGGCTTTGATCGTGATCCGCCTATCGGTTGCCACCGGTCGCCGACGGCCGCTGTTATCTGGTTCACCGAGTTCCATGATCGCACATTCGACTTCTTCCAGGTGTCCATTGCCTTTAAAAGCCACCGGATTGCATAAAGTCCTGAAGACGATGCCTTCTTCTTTGGCATGAGCCAGCTCTTCTTTACAAGCCGGCATCTCGTTTTCTGAGCGGCGATAGACGATCGTCACCTCCTCTGTATGGGCCAGTCTTATGGCATCACGGGCAGCATCCATCGCCACATTACCGCCACCGACGACGACCACTTTTTTCCCACACCCTTCAAAAAAGCGTTTGCCCTCATTCAAAGGAGCCATATTGATAGCTGTTAAAAAGCGGTCGGCATGATAGACACCATCAAGATCTTCGCCCGGTATATGCATCGCATTGGAATGGGGAGCACCGGTACCGAT
>CASEHR010000073.1 GCA_949287785.1 uncultured Bacillota bacterium
AGTAACGCAGAACTTAGACGATCTGCTCAATTCGATCATTCCGAACTTCGGTAATGTTATAGCGATCGTTCTTATCTATCTCGGTCTTTCGATCAAGAAGATGACTTCGGCAAAGATGATCGTCATCGTCCTTGTCGCAGCGGTTGCACTAAGTGCCCTGGGCATCCTCGCCTAGAAACAAATTACTCAGAACATATATAGGAGAAGTGCGCTTTGCATTTCTCCTTCTGCCTTTATTAATATGAAAAACAAGAGAAATACGTTCAGCCTGAATTCGATCCAATTCGCTCTTCTGAGTGAACTTTTTCGTATAAACAAACCACGGCCAAGTCAGTACTTCGCCAATTCTTTAGGCTTATCATCCAAGACGATCCGCAATTATTTGTCCGATCTCGATCAGATCTTGAAGAAATACGGAGCAGGGATCGAGTCCAAAAGCGGACTGGGTTTCTGGCTTTCGGTGGATGATGAAGAACGTTTTCGCGAATTAAAAGAATATCTTCTGAAATATGAAAATACCGACAGCTTTGATGAGGATATCAAAGCAGAACGGGCGCATCTGATCGTCAGAGAGCTTTTAGCGGCTGAAGATTATATCAAGACTGAATCCTTTATGGACCTGATGTATACAAATTCGACCACCATCAAACAAGTCATGGATCTGGCTAAGCTCATTTTGAACTACTTCGGTCTTTCGATCGTTTCGAAAAGTCGTCATGGGATAAGGGTCAGCGGCAGTGAACACGATATCCGCTGTATGATCTACTATGAGTTCATCTTCTATGATCGCTTTGATCTTTCGATCGCCAAAGAGGAAGCTTTCAGTGATTACTTCACGGAAAATGAAGATGCCAAGGATGTCTTTGACATCATCGTCCGCCTGCAGACGACATTCTCCGATCAGAAGCTGTCTCAATGGACGATCACGACTTTGTCCAAGAGTATCTACATGTGGGATAAGCGTAACCGGAAAGGACATGTCTTAGAATATCCCGAAGATGTCGTTGCTCAGTTTACCAATCGTAACAGTTACTATGTCGCTAAATTTATCATCAATGAATGTATCCAGAAATTAGGACTTGAATTAACAGATAATGATGTCATATATCTGACGATGCTGATCGTTGCTTGGCGGACCAATCTTGATATCGATAATATGAATCCGACCATCAGGCATCAAAACAAAGATATCGCCTTAGATGTCATCCAGCATCTGCATGATGTCAATTATTTTTCGCATATGAACAAGGACCTCGAGCTTATCGATACGTTGGCTCTTTATGTTGAAGGATATATCGTCAGAAGCCGGTATCATCTTTACACTAATCTCTTAGAAGGAAAGTACAATGATGACATATCGATCATGGCGAGAAAGCTGGCTTTTCAGACTTTGGTCTATATGCATAAGCGATATGGCGGTGTGGTCAACAGTGAAGAGATCATCTATCTAAGCAATCTCTTCAGGCCCTATTTCGGCCGTTTTCCGCACAATCGGCGTCTTTTAAAAGCTGCTGTCGTATCACGGATCGACAAATTGGTCGGTGAACTGATCAAAGAGCGGATCGAACGCAATTTCGGCAGCTATTTTGATAAGATCGATATCTTAGAATTGTACGAGCTTAAAGGAATGGATGCAGGTGCTTATGATATCATCTTCACATCGTATGATCTGGAAAAGCTGTCATTTGTTCCTTCAAAGGTCGATATCGTATATACGACGACATTCTTCGATGAAGCCTTCAAGTTGAGCTTACATCGGCTGATCGTTTCAAAATCGACACTGGGAATGTCAACATTGGGCTGGATATTGCCCAAAGAAAATATCCTTACCGATGTTTCATGTAAGAATCAGGATGAGGTCATCCTAAAACTGGGGAAATTCTTATTTCCGGATGATGAAGAGGCCTTTACGAAGTTTATCGATGAACTGACATATATGGAGACTGTGGATGAGACAAAAGCGAGGAATAATGCTGTATGTCTTACCGGTCTCAGCAGTCATACCGCTTCGATCACCGTCGTCGTCATCGTTTTGAAAAAATCGATCACCTGGGGCCGGGGTTCCAAGGCTCAGGTCATCGTCTATTGGGATGGCGGCAAGGACAGGGAACATGCTCATTATCTGGAAAATGAGTTCATGCCGCATGAGATAGATGAGGTCTTCCATGATAAAATGGTCATCGATGAAATACTGACCAGCCTGAATTATCAGGATCTGATCATGTATATCGATGAATATCGATGGAAGATAACGATCTCCGGGAGTGCATTTAAGTAAGATGATAAAGTGTTTGATTACCGATCTTGACGGCACCCTGTTTTATGGACATGGTACGACGATGTTCGATCTGACAAAAAGAAATACTGCAGCTTTAAAAAGAGCGAGCGAAGCGGGTCTTGTGGTCGCTATCGCCAGCGGCAGAATGATCAGTTACAGTCAAAGGGTAGCTGATCTGTATTCCCTGCATCCGCATCTTTTATCAGGTTTTAACGGAGCGGTCATGCGCTATGAAGATGAACCGTCTGAGTGTGTATCCTTAAATAAGGATATCGTTAGAGTCCTGTATACGGAATTCAGTACATATGACTATAAGTATATGCAGATCCAGACCCTGGATTCAAAGAGGATATTCGATGATGCGCAAAGCGAGACCGCATGCGGATATAAGAAGAGATCGGCTGAATTAGGGCTTGATATGACGCTTGATGAAGATATCGCGGCGTGGTTAGATCATGAGTCCACATCACCAATCGGAAAACTTTCCATCTGTCTTGATGATGCCAAGGATATCGATACACTGATCAAAAAGATCGAAGAAGCTTATCCGATGGTCACGGCTACCAGAAGCAGTTCTAATCTCATTGAAGTGATGGCTAAGGGTGTGAATAAGGGCAGATTTGTCGATTTTATCATGAACAAGATGGATTATAAGAAAGAAGATATCGCGGCGATCGGTGACAATGCGAATGATCTTCCAATGATCAAAGCCAGCGGCACAAGCTTCGGCATGCGAAGCGGTGACAGCGGTTTTCTGAAAGAAACAGATCACATCGTCATCGATGTGGCGGAAGCTATAGATTGGATTTTGAAAGGGAGGTAGTTTATGAAGATCCAAGAAGTTATTGACAGGATGAAGGCTTACCACTTTGGCAAAGACAAAGACGGCAATCCGATCGATGAGACAAAGACGCGGGACAAGGTATTATACGGTGACACTGAAAGAGAGTGTACCGGTATCGTCACGACCTGTTTTGCCTCGACAGAGGTCATCAAAAAGGCTATTGACCTTAATTGTAATCTGATCATC
>CASEHR010000074.1 GCA_949287785.1 uncultured Bacillota bacterium
AGGGAGTAGATAGATGAAGTTAAAAATAAGTTTGATCTTACTGGCGGTAAACATCGTTATCCTGATCGTCGATTTTCTGATGGTCAAGGCAATGCCGACCTGGCTTTTGTATACCGGCCTTGTGTGGATCATGATCAGCACCCCGATCTTGTTGTATCTGGCGATGCGGGGCGTACGCGACAGGATCACTAACGATGCTAAGTGATACGATCGTTGCGACCAGCACTGCTGTCAATAACGGGGCGATCGCGATCGTGCGTCTGAGCGGTGACGATGCCGTTAATATCGTCAACAGCATCTTTTCCAAAGATATCAGCGATATGAGATCGTATACGATGACGCATGGTTTTATCAAAGATGGCGACAAGGTCGTCGATGAAGTCATCGTATCGGTCTTCAGAGGGCCTAATTCATATACCAAGGAAGACATCGTTGAGATCAATACCCATGGCGGTGTCTATGTCACGCGTAAAGTCTTGAACTTATGTCTGGCTAAAGGTGCCAGGGCAGCGATGAGTGGTGAATTTACCAAACGGGCTTATCTGAACGGCCGGATCGACCTCAGTGAAGCCGAGGCGGTCAACGATCTTATCAACGCCAATAACGAAATAAAACATAAAAGTGCGATCAGAGGGATCGACGGCAGTATCGAAAGGCTGATCGATCCGCTTTTGGATAGTGTCATGGAAGTTATCGGAACGATCGAAGTCAATATCGATTATCCGGAATATGATGATGTCACGGTCATGACCCACAATATGATCATCCCGCATCTGAAGGATTGGATCGCCAGAAGTGATGAGATGATCGACAAAGCCGAGCGTTTCCGGGTTATCAAAGACGGTCTAAATACAGCGATCATCGGCAAACCGAACGTTGGTAAATCATCACTTCTGAACGCTTTATTGAAGAAAGACAAGGCGATCGTCACCGATATAGCCGGTACGACAAGAGATCTCGTTGAAGATACGGTCGATCTCGGTAATGTCACCTTGCATCTTATCGATACCGCCGGCATTAGGGAAAGCGAAGATGTCGTTGAAAAGATCGGCATCGACCGTTCTTTGAAGGCGATGGAAGAAGCGGATCTTGTGATCCTGGTGCTGGATGCATCAAGACCACTTGACAAAGAAGACGAGCGTTTATTGGCGTTTGTCAGAAAAAAGAAACACATCGTCGTCTATAATAAAGGCGACATCAGAAAGATCGACGGTGTCATCTCGATATCCGCCAAAAACAACGATATCAGTGAACTTGTCGATATCCTGAATGATGAATATCAAAGCGATCAGGCGCTGATCGATGAAGACATCCTCAACAACGAGCGTCAGATCGCGCTGATGAAAAAAGCCAATGACACCTTTAAGGTCCTGTTGAAAGAAGCGGAAGATGATATACCACTAGATCTTCTGAGCAGTGACCTTTACAGTGCTTACCATGATCTAAGTATGATCATCGGTAAAGATTATGAAGATGATCTCATCGATCATCTGTTTAAGAATTTTTGTTTAGGAAAGTAAATGAGCGGATATATCGATTCACATACCCATATCACTAACGACGATCTTGATGTAACGGCTTATCTTGAAGATATCCGGGAAGCCAAAGAAGAAGGTCTTGTCAAATCGCTGCTGGTACTGACGGAAAAAGCGGAAGAAAAGCTTTATGATGCCTTAAAAGACGATCCGTATTTTGATTTTGCCAGGGGCATCTTTCCGACAGATGCAGCAAGATACAGCGAGGAAGATCTCAAAGAGCTGAAAAATATCTTAGCGAAGCCGGGATTTGTCGCTTTGGGGGAGATCGGTCTTGATTATCATTGGGCGAAAGAGATAAGAGAAAGTCAGATCGAACTTTTCATACTTCAGATCGATCTAGCCAATGAACTGGATCTGCCGATCATCATCCACAGCCGTGAAGCGATGTCTGATACTTTAAAGGTCTTAAAGGAGCATGAATGCCGACGCAAAGGGGTTGTACATTGTTTCAGCGGATCGATGGAGATGATGAAGGAATTCAACAAACTCGGCTATATGGTCGCTTTTGGCGGTACTCTGACTTATAAAAATAACGTCCAGGGCATAAGAGCGATCAGAGAACTCGATCTCGATCATCTTTTGATCGAAACCGATGCCCCGTATCTTACACCGACACCAAAACGTGGTCAGCGTAACAGGACCGCCAATGTCAAACTGGTCTATAAATTCATCAGCGAACTTTTGTCGATCGATGAAAGGGAACTTATCGATAAGGTCTATGATAATTATCGGCGTTTGTTTTTGAGGTCAAGATGAAGATCAGAGAAGTCATCGTCGTTGAAGGAATAAATGATGCCAGGCATCTGCAGTCGTTTATGGATGTCGATACGATAAGTGTATCCGGTCTTGGCATAAGTGAAGAGGTGATCGCGTTGATCAGGGAAACGAATGAGAAACGCGGGGTCATCGTCTTTTGCGATCCTGATCATGCCGGTGAAGTGATCAGAGCCAGGATCAATCAGAAGATCCCGGGTCTAAAAAATGCCTTTATCGATAAAAAAGATGCCCGCACGAGTAAAAAAGTCGGTGTCGAACATGCACCAAAAGAGAAGATCCTGGCTGCTTTGGAAAATGTCGTGACCTATAAAGAGAATAGCGCTGAGTTCAGCGAAAACGACATGCTCGAGCTTGGCCTTGTCGGTGATAGGAGATTGAGGGCGAAAGTTAGTGCTTACTACCATCTGGGATGCCCCAATGCCAAGACGATGCGCAAAAGACTGAACATGCTGGGGATAAAAAAAGAGGAGTTGAAAAAGACGATATGCAGGATATCATAGCCACCCCTAAAGTTACAAAAGCGATCCTTGAAAAGTATGATCTGAAAGCGGTCAAACGCTTTGGTCAGAATTTTCTGATCGACGCTAATATCGTCGGTAAGATCGCCATGAACGCTTGTGACAAAGAGACAGATGTGATCGAGATCGGTCCGGGTATCGGTGCTCTGACCCAGTTTTTAAGTCGCTATGCGAAGACAGTCTACGCTCATGAGATCGACAAGAAACTGATCGAAGTGTTGGGTGATATCTTTAAGGATGAGCAAAACATCGAGATCATTCCCGGTGATTTTTTAAAGACCGATCTCAATAAGATGCCCTATCATGATAGAGAAGTCATCATCTGTTCCAATTTACCATACTATATAACGACACCGGTCCTGTTCAAACTGTTTGAAAGCGATCTGAAGATCAAAAAGATCGTCGTCATGGTCCAAAAGGAAGTCGCCGACCGGTTTTTGGCCAAACCGAAAAGCGCCGATTACAGTGCGTTATCGGTCATCAGCTCTTTTAGATATGATATCAGATTGGTTATGAACGTTCCGAAGACCGTCTTTGATCCAAGGCCCAATGTCGACAGTGCCGTCATCAGCTTTGTGCCCAGGGAAAATGATTTTGCCGGTGATGAACAGGTACTGTTCGATCTGATAAAGGCATCGTTTAGACAAAGACGCAAGACCATCAAAAACAACCTTGAAACGTATCTGCGTGATATAGATGTCAAAGAAGTGCTGAATAGAGCAAGTATCGACGCTAATCTTCGTGCACAGGAACTGATTTTGGCTGACTTCATCCGGCTGTATGAGGTGCTGTATGAAGATTAGAGCATATGCGAAGATTAATCTGGGTCTTAATGTCTTATATAAAAGAGATGACGGATATCATGAGCTTGACATGGTCAATGCCCCGATCACCTTTTATGATGAGTTATATATCGAAAAAAACGCTGATATGGTCTTTGATGCGACGATGGCTTATGTCAAAAAAAACAAGAACAATTCCGTTTTGAAAGCGATCAGTCTCATGCGGGCCAAATATGGCTTTGAAGATAATTTCCGGATCATGCTCAGAAAGAACATTCCGTCACGGGCCGGACTTGGCGGCGGATCGGCTGATGCTGCCGCGACGATCAAAGCGATCGACCGCCTGCTTGGTCTTAACATGTCCCTGGCTGATTATAAAGAGATCGCGATGCAGATCGGGTCGGATGAATACTATTGTCTTTTTGAAAGATGTGCCAGGGTCCAAGGGACGGGTGATATCGTAAAACCATTTCAGAATCGTCTGTGCTGTCCTATCCTTTTGGTCAAACCTTATAGCGGGATATCCACAAAAGCCAGCTTCAAAGATCTGGATGTCCGCAAGTGTGATCATCCTGATATCGATGCGATCAAAAGGGCAATGGAAGATGGTGATTACGGACGCTTCGTCAGATCACTAGGCAATAGCCTTGAAGCGTCATCTTTTATACTTGATGGTAATATCAAAAAGATCAGAGATGAACTTCTGATCATCGGCATGGATGCCTCCGTTATGAGCGGCAGCGGATCGACCGTCCTGGGGTTTTCGAAGGACGAGGGTATTTTGGACAAGGCAGCGGTGATCATGAAAAGGCAGGGTCACTATGTCCGTAAAGTCAGGTTTTTGCTTAGCCAAGTCGATATGTTAAATCGGTGAAAGGTGGTATAATTAACTCATGAAAAAAGCGATCATTATTTTAGATAGAGAAGAAGCGCTGAAAAGCGCCGAGAAGAAGGTCCTTGACCGTAAGGTCTTAGACTTTGTTGCCCATGAATTGTTTGAAGCCGGAGCTGAGATCGTCTATGTCGATGCGAAGACCGAGGTGAGTGCAAATGACACCGTCTACATGTCGTCACTTTATTCGGTGATCGCCAAAATGAGCGAAGATGACGAGATCATCATCGTCGATGATATCTATCCTTATATCAGTGCTCAGGAATATGCAGAGCTATACCGTCATAACAAAGCGCGGATCAAAGATACCAAGATCATCAAGATCGATATGCTCGATCTCATCAAAGGTGAAAAACTGGATTTTGAAGAAGTGGAAGCTGCCGATCTTCGAAAGATCGATGATCCCAAGGATTATGTCGCATATCTTGAATATATCTACGATGCGATCAGAGCTTATCATATCGGTTGCGGCGTCATCATGCTGGATCCGAAGACAACCTACATCGGTCCTGATGTCAAGATCGCAAACGGTGCCCTGATCGAGGGCAATGTCAGTATCTTCGGTGACAGTTTTATCGGGAAAGGGACGACGATCACAAGCGGTTCATATATCGAAAATGCCCGGATCGGTGAGGACAATATGATCATATCTTCAAGGATCACTGATTCGATCGTCCACGATCACAATAAGATCGGACCATATGCTCATTTCCGAGATCATACGGAGGTCATGGATCGTTGCCGGATCGGCAATTTTGTTGAGTTCAAGAATACTTATTTTGATGACTACTCACGCTGTGCTCATCTGACTTACCTTGGTGATGCGAAGATCGGCAAAGATGTCAATATCGGATGTGGGGTCGTCACAGTCAACTACGATGGTGCGCATAAGTTCCATACGACAGTCAGAGATCATGCCTTTATCGGCTCAAATGCGAACCTCGTCGCCCCGATCACCGTCGGTGAATACGCGCTTGTCGCGGCCGGTTCAACGATCACCGATGATGTGAATGACCATGATATGGCGATAGCTCGTCCCTTCGCTACAGTCAAAGAGGGATATGGGTACGTATATATAAATAAGGAGAAATAGAAGATGAATGAAACGATGGTATTTGCGCTAACGGCAAATGTTGAGCTGGTCAATGAGATCTGCCAGTATCTGAGCCTGACGCCGGGAAGGATCTCAGTCAAACACTTCGCTGACGGTGAGATCCTGGTTGAGCCGGAAGAGACGGTCCGCGGTAAAAAGGTATATGTCGTCCAGAGTACATGTAATCCGGTCACGGAAAGACTGATGGAGCTTTTAGTCTGTGTCGACGCTTTAAAGCGGGCGTCAGCTGGTTCGATCACCTGCATCATGCCTTATTATGGCTATGCCCGGCAAGACCGCAAAGCACGGCCGCGTCAGCCGATCACAGCTAAACTTGT
>CASEHR010000075.1 GCA_949287785.1 uncultured Bacillota bacterium
CCTTCTCCCAATCCCATTGATCGACATAAAAGGAGTGGATATTATCGACCATCTCATCCCGTCTGATCGCATTCATATCGGTATAGATCCCCATATTACGGAAATCATACTTCTTTAAAGCGCTTCTTTTCCATTTGGCCAAAGAATGGACGACTTCTAATTCATCCTCGATATTGCGAGCATCAAAGGCCACCGGTCTTTCGATACCGTTGAGATCATCGTTCAGACCGGAATTCTTCTTTACAAACAAAGGCGCCGATACTCTGATGAGATCAAGTTCCTTAGCTAAACTGTCTTCGAAGTGATCTTTGACGAACTTGATATAGTGTTCTGTCTCAAGATAAGTCAGTTTATCCTTGTAATCCCTGATATTCCAAAGCATCTCAGTATGCGATCACTTCGATCTCGCAAAGTGCTCCTTTAGGCAGTTCCCTGACCGCTACACAGCTTCTGGCCGGCTTAGATGTAAAGTACTTCTCATAGACACTGTTGAAAGCGGCAAAGTCCTTCATGTCCGCAAGAAAACAAGTCGTCTTGATGACTCGATCCATGGAACTGCCGGCTTCTTCCAAAAGAGCCTTGACGTTTTTGGCGCTTTGATGAGCCTGACCTTCGATGTCGACCGGCATAGCACCCGTTTCAGGATCAAGCGGTAACTGTCCGCTCAGAAAGATCAGACCACCGTGTTTATAACCTTGTGAATAAGGGCCGACAGCAGCCGGAGCTTTATTCGTATTGATAATTTCCATATCCATTCCTCCTTAATAAGCCATATTATACACTAATAAGTCTCGCATATTAAAACGACATTAGCCCGATGTTCAAACACAAAAAAGGCAAAGGACCGCAATGATTCTTCGCCTTTAAGGCATCATGTTTTAAACGATCAGGAGATATCCTTCAGGATACCATCACTTAACAATAAGCGCTGATCGCTCAATTCCGAAACCGAATCCGAGTGTGTGACGACGATAACCGTCTTGCCATATTCGTGAGCCAGTTCTTTAAAGACACCGACGATCTCTTTTTCGGTCGCTGTATCGAGGTTACCGGTCGGCTCATCAGCAAAGATGAGGTCGACATTGCTGGCAAGAGATCTGGCGATCGCGACCCGCTGTTGTTCACCACCGGACAGCTGGTTGACCATCCGATCGGCCTTGGTCTTGACGATACCGAACTTTTCCAAAAGAGCGTAAGCTACTTCCTTGTGGTTTTTAGGCAGTTTGTTGTCCGTTTCACTCATCGCCACCAATACATTTTCCAAAGCTGTCAGGTAATTGATGAGGTTGTATTGCTGGAAGACGATGCTGATCTTATTGCGACGGTATTTGCCAAGACCCATCTTTTCAATGTCCTCGCCATCATAATAGATCTTACCGGACTTAGGTGTATCAAGACCGGAGATGATCGATAAAAGCGTCGTCTTACCGCTGCCGGACGGACCGAGGATCGTATAGAATTTATGATCTTCGAAAGTATATGAGAGATCTTTCAGTATCTGTCTTTCAAAACCACCATCGATATAACTGTAATTGATATTTTCAAGTTTCAATATTTCTGCCATATGATCCTCCTAATTCTGATTCATCAAGATCTTCTTTGGATTGAAACGCATGATCATCATCGATGGAATGAATGTGGATACCAAAACGATACCGAGTCCTACGATATAGATCTCAGCGATGATGAGCGGTGAGATACTGACATTGTATTCTCCGACCAGATCATCAAGGGTGATATCGGTCGTATAATCATTATCCCAGATCGATATATAATCATTGCCGATGAAATCGTCGCTCTCCTGATCGACACCGCTTTCCGTGATCTGATAATCCAGGACCACTTCACCGACTTTGCCGGCTATCAGGGAACCGCTGAAGATCGAAAGTGTAAAGCCGATGACCGCCACGATAGCTAGTTCAACGAAGAACTGACCGATGATCTTGAGCTTGTTGGCACCGATCGAAAGTAAGACACCGATCTCGTATTCTCTGGTCTTCAAAGTCAAAGCGGTGACCAGCGTGATGATGACGACCGCATTGATGACGACGAGCCATACGATGAAGTTAGCGAAAAGACCGATCGTGTCAAGCGGCTTAGAAAGACGCTCAAACTCCTCATTATTTGCATTGATCATCATAAATTCAGGGATATCACCGCTGTAATCAGCGACATAACCATCAACATCTAACGGATCACTCAACAAGATCGTCGCATTGCTGATATAAGATGTATTCTCGATCGAAGGATAATTAGCCGGATCGGAATAATATGGATCGTCCGGATATTGTTGGGCGTAGTAATCATAAGACTTCTGGGCCTGGGCCAGACTGAAATTCATATATGATGTCGCCGGCATCAGAAGCATATTGTCCGGATTCTCATATGGATATGTCCAATCGAAGTTATCACTGCTTGGCGTGATGGCTTGATTGTGGGTATAGATACCGATTATCTCCAGGGACATCTTGACATCTTCTTCGGTAAGACCGATACCGTACATATAACTGCTGGGATCATTATAAGATAACGGATCGAGCGTAAAGACATCGATCACATCACCGACCTGCCAGCCGTTCACATCAGCCAGAGCTTGCGATACTAGGACGACATTGGCATTATTGTCGATATCCTCCTGTGTATAGAAGCGACCATCGACGACTTTGTATGATCCATCCTGGAATTCAATCATATTCGGAAAATAGTTGGCTTTTAAGAAGTATGATGGCTGCGAATACGGCTCACATACTTCATTGCCGTCAGCATCGATATAACACATCTCATTATTCACAAACTCTTCTTCGACCTGATTACCTAAATGGACAAAATCATTGCCGGAAGCAGCGTATAATTGCGAGTGGACTAGCGCATTGGCCGTCAATACCCGCTCATCTTCAAGCAGCGGTCTGACATCACTTATCTTGATGCTGGGATAGCCGTTACTATAGAATTCATCGATCGCATCCTGATCGGTCAAAGAATTGATATATTCATTGATCGCATCGTAATCGACTTCATAGGTGACAACGGCACGCATCTTCTGTCTTGTCATCGTCTTAGCGTTCTCGCTGGCTTGCGATACACCTAATCCGACGATGACGAAATTACCGATGACAAAGAATGTCAGCAGCAACAATACCGACTTCGACAATTTGCGTGTCACATTTTTGATCGCTCTTTGTAGAAAATTCATAAGCCCTCCTTAGATATTATTATGAACCTGTAGTTTGATCATTACTGCCATCGCCCTGGTCTCCACCATTTGGCGGAACTTCGGGATCGGGCGTTGGAATCTCTTGAATACCGCAAGTTTCCGAATCGACTTTGCGTCCGTTATCGGTGACGACATACTCCTGATCGCTGTATAGGTATTCACCCTTATAAACACGATGACCATCTTTGTCTTCAAGACGAGCGCCGTTTTCGAATTCCGTCTTATTCTCGACTGAGAATGGAATGTTGTTTTTGGCTAAGAAGTCGACAAGATCGAATACTGTCGTACAATCAGGATCCAGTGTATACTCTAAACCACGGCCTTGTGAAATGACGATATCAAAGCGGACATTCAACGGCAATCGCCCGTTACAGTCGATCTGTGGACCATCATCACCGGTATAACACTTGACTGATACGATCTCACCTTTATCATATTCCTTGGAATACACCGCTGTTCTGTCGCCATAGTTGTCGACCTTCGCATTGATGCCATATTCCTGCATATCCTGACACCAATCGTACAATTTGAAATAAGTGCCGCCGACAAGTTCAGGTGCTTCGACATCACTCAAATAGAAATAGCTGCCGAGGTTGACGGTAAGTCTCAACTTGTCATCAGTTCCGACCTGTTCACCGGCACTGACGCTCTGTTCAATGACATAGTCAGTCGTCTTGTCGGAATAGACTTCCCTTAAAGTGACGACACTGGCATTATCTTCAGCCCAGGTCTTGACTTCTGCTTTGGTCATCGTACTGAAATCCGGAACGGTGACACCTTCGCCCTTTGATACGACGATCGTCAGTGTCTCACCCTGACCGATCGTCTGATTTGCCGCTACTGATTGTGAGATGACCATATTTACCGCTACATCGCTGCTGTATTTTTCCGTCACATCAAGCTCGACGCGATTCTGATTTGCCCACGACTGGACAGTTGACAAGTCTTTATTCTTGAAGTCCTCAACGACGACGGTACCGGCTGGTGCTTGACCCTTTGAGACATTGATATTCAATGTACATCCTCTGGTGAAGTCTGTTCTGTCACAATTTCTGAAATCGATGCTGATGACCTCATTTTCCGGGACGGTATTGCTGAAAGCGGTGATGACTTTAGTAGTGAGCAGTTTATTATCATCGATCCATGCTTCGATCTCAGCTTTCGTCATATCTTCAAGATCACCCGGTACTTCGATCGCTTCATCGGGATCAGGGCCTAAAGAAAGACCGAAATTGATCTTGACATCAGCCTTTACTTTACTGCCGCCTTCGATACTTTGCGACATGATGATACCATCATCGTACTCCATACTATAGGACTCGTCGAAGATGATGCCGCTTGACTCGATATTGTACTGTGTTACCCATTTTGCGACATCTTCCCGCGTCTTACCGACAAAATTCGGCAGATCGATATTGGCTCTGAAGATAAAGAACCAAACTAAGAAAACGACCAGTATGACCGCCACGACAGGAACAGCGATCATCCATGGTTTAAGAGGCGGGAGATCTTTTTTGACCGGTATCCTTTCCTCTTCCTTAAAACTGTCCGGTTTGTCATCTTTGACCAAACCGCTTAAAAAATCCTTATCACTCATATCTCTATCCTCTCTATATTCTGATCAGAAATTCTGTTCCTTTATCGACCTTTGACGATACTTCGATCTTATAGCCCAAAGTATCGGCGATCTTTTTGACGATCGCTAATCCAAGCCCTGAGCCCCCAAGCTCACGGCTTCGCGATTTATCGACACAATATAACGGCTCAAACAAGTGTTCCAGGGCTTCTTCGGGAATACCGATACCGGTGTCACGGATCGACAATTCATGCGGCTTATAACTGATGTATATATCTCCACTATCCCGATTATACCTTGTCGCATTGGACAGTATATTGTAAGTCATCCTTTCAAACAGTTCTTTACTGGTGACGATCTCAAGATCACTGATATCTTTATGAACGGTTATCTTCTTCTGATCGATCAGCGGTCTCAGATCTTCAAGATCCTTTTCGATCACCTCTTTGACACTTACGATCGTAGCCTTGATATCGATATCTTTTGAATACTCTAACAGATCATCGACCAGTTCCACCATCCGATCGACATTCTTCTTTTCGATGGCGATGACTTCTTTATAATCTTCGATCGTACTGTCTTCATCCAAGGTCTCCGGATAGATCTTCATAACACTCAGCGGGGTCTTTAATTCATGGGCGACATTGGAAGAAAAAGAACTCTGTCTCTCTAGTACTGTGCTGACCCTGACTAACAGTTTATTGAATGCCAGTTTGATCTTACCGGCTTCGTCCTTGGGATTATCGATGTGTAAAAGTTGATCGAGATTGCCCTCGTTGATATTGGAAATCTCGGAAGCCAGTTTCCTGAAAGGCCGAAGCAATATCCCGCTTAAAGGATAAGCGATGATAAAACCGATCAGGCCAAAGAAAAACGACCAGATGATACATGAATAGATCGTGCGGTTATATGTTTCGTTGAAAAGAGCCAAAGCGACCCGGTATGATTCAGCGCTGCGATCGATCTTCTCCATCGGCGCTGTATTATTTAGTGAAGGAGCGATCTGAACGCCTGTATCTGTCGTCATATCAAATTGACTTTCATCCTTGGTTGTATCACCGGATTTATTCTCGACATAGGTGATATTGGCTTCCAACTTCTCGATCGATTCCCGCATCGTCGATGAGATGATATTGGTATATGCCAGCATCATGATGATACTGAAGATAAAGATCGCCAGACCGATCGTGATCGCAAACTTGAACCGGATACTGAGCTTATTCATCATTGCCCCTTATGCGATAACCCTGATTGCGCTTATTGATGATGTAGTCGATACCGGTATCAGCACTCAATTTGCGCTTCAAGGTATGGATATGATACTTGAGGGTATCAGTATATGGATAATTATCGGTATTACCTTCCCAGACATGCGAAAACAATTCAAAATTGGAGATCAGACGATCATTATTGACCATCAGATACTCCAGAATACCGAATTCCTTGGAAGTCAGGGCTATCGTCTTATCTTTGACCTTTACTTCTTTGGAATTGGTATTCAAAGATATATCACCGATCACCAAAAGCGTCGGTGTCGACACATAGTTGATCCTTAAAGAGGTACGGATCCGCGCTTCCAGCTCTTTGAAATCAAAGGGTTTGATCACATAATCATTGGCACCGAGATTAAGTCCCAATACTCGGTCATCGATCTCCGAACGGGCACTGACGATGATGATCCTGGTCTTGAGATCATTCTCCCGGATCTTTTTTAAAACCTCGATACCGTCGATCTTAGGCAAGTTCAGGTCCAAAAGGACGAGGTCATATTCATTGGCCTTGAGCAACTTCAAGGCCTCCTCGCCATCATAAGCGCTGTCACTGGCATAACCCTCTTTGCGCAGGGCTTTAGTCATCGCATAATTAAGGTCTTTTTCGTCTTCAACGATCAATAATTTCATGACTATATGATACAACAAGCAAAGTTAGATAAAAGTTAAAACAATGTCGTTATATAATAAAACCATGAAGAAGATAGATGATGATCTGATATACCGTATCTTTCCGGCGCGTGATGAGCTAGCTCACAAAGGCACTTATCACAGAGTCCTGATGATCGGTGGTTCCAAGATGATGCATGGAGCGATTGCACTAGCAGCTATAAGTGCTTACCGCAGCGGTGTCGGGACTTTGACATAGATGATCCCTGACATCATCTATGAAGTGACAGCTAAGCGCTTTGACTATGCGATGATCAA
>CASEHR010000076.1 GCA_949287785.1 uncultured Bacillota bacterium
GTCGTAGCGGTCAATATGAGTGATGTCATCGAAAAGCGCGGTGATAAGATCGATATCAAGGCGCTAGAAGATAAACTCGGTGTCAAGGTCGTATTGATCAGCGCTGCCGGCAGATCGAATATTGAAGTACCGGTCAGAGAACTGAAGAAGATCATCGATGATAACATCACACCCAAAAACAGTACTTGTCTCAATGATGATCTTGAACAAGCGATCAAAAAGATAGAAAACACATTGCATGTCGATGATTTCAAGCGTTTCTATGCGGTAAAACTATTGGAAAACGATGAGAAGATCCAGGACAAGGTCAAGACAAACGATATGATCAAAGCATTGATCAAAGAGTTGGAAGACCGATATGATGATGATATCGAATCGATCATCACCTCTGCCCGCTATGATCTGATCGAAAAGATCGTTCAGAGTTGTTATACAAGAAAGAGTGAACACAAGGATACGATATCCGACAAGATCGACCGGATCGTTACCAACAGGATCTTAGCTTTACCGATCTTTGTCGTCATCATGGGTCTTGTCTATTACATTTCAGTGACGACGATCGGTACGATGGCAACTGATTGGGTGAATGACGTGCTATTCACTGAGATCATTCCTCCGACAGTTGAGAATTTTCTGATCAGTATTAATTGTGCAGCATGGTTACAGAGTCTGATCTTAGATGGTGTCGTTGCCGGCCTTGGGGCTGTACTCGGTTTTGTCCCACAGATATTGGTGTTGTTTATCTTATTAGCGATCTTAGAAGAATGCGGTTATATGGCACGTATCGCCTTCATTATGGACCGGATCTTTCGAAAATTTGGCTTAAGCGGCAAATCATTCATTCCGATGCTGATCGGTACCGGTTGCGGTGTACCGGCAGTAATGGCATCAAGAACGATCGAGAATGAAAGAGACCGCCGGATGACGATCATGACAACGACCTTCATTCCATGCAGTGCCAAATTACCAATCATCGCTATGGTTGCCGGTGCGTTCTTCGATAACGCCTGGTGGGTAGCCACAAGCGCCTACTTCCTGGGTGTGTTCTCTATCGTCATTTCCGGTATCATGCTCAAGAAATTCAGGATATTCCAGGGTGAAGCAGCACCGTTTGTTATGGAACTTCCGGAATATCATATTCCAACGGTCGGTGCAGTCTTGAGATCGATGTGGGAGCGTGGCTGGTCCTTTATCAAAAAGGCCGGTACCGTCATCTTCTTATCGACAGTCGTTATTTGGTTCGTTACTAATTTCGGTTTTGTCGATGGTACGTTCCGGATGCTTGAACCGCTTGAGATCGAATACAGCATAGGTGCTGTTGTCTGTGGAGCTATCGCATTTATCTTCACTCCGCTCGGGTTTGGCAACTGGCAATCGACCTTGGCAACGATCATGGGTCTTGTCGCTAAAGAGAATCTGGTCGCGACCTTCGGTATATCATTAGGTCTTGAAGAAGTCAGTGAAGCAGGTGATGAGTTCTGGCGTACATTACCGACAATGATGACAGCTGTTGGTGCGTATTCATTGCTCGCGTTCAATCTGCTATGTGCGCCTTGCTTTGCCGCTATCGGGGCTATCAAAAGAGAGATGAATAATGCGAAATGGACATTATTTGCCATCGGTTATCAATGTCTGTTTGCATATGTCATATCATTGATCATTTATCAATTGGGAACATTGGCTGTCTATGGTACATTTGATATCTTCACTGTTGTTGCGATCTTACTAACAGCTTTGATCATCTACTTGCTGGTCAGAAGAACAGGTACAACAACAAGATCGATCAAAGGAGCTGTCAGCGCCTAATGGGAACTGCAATTGTACTTATCATCCTCATCACTTTCATCGCCATAGCATTAAAAAGCGTGCTTAAAAAGAAAAAGTGTGGAGGAAATTGTAGCGGATGTTCCATGTGTAAAGCCACTAATTTCAAAAACTCCTTAAACGAAATAAAACAGAATCATCTATGATCAATGATGGGCTGCGGATAAGCAGCCCTTTTATAAAAAGTGCTAAAATGCAAATCATCCGCATAAATACAGCATTTAGAGAGATTTGAAAAAGAAAATATCAAGCTACTTACAACTATTTACAACAAACGAAAGAGCCTTATGTAACGACTTATAAAAAGTTATGGAAGAACGACACTTGAAATTGAGTGTCTCTTTCTATGCGGTGAAACAGCAGACTATTTCATTTCTGCTTGGTTGTTCTAAAACTTATTAGTCTGTGGTTTGTCAAGGGCTTGTTGTGTATGCAATGCCGAATAGCACCCTCTACAAAATACAGGCTAATAAGTAGCTTTTCAAGAGCAGAAAAGAAATGACTATGCTTATAACAGCATGATATAATTCAGATAAAGATAAATCCGGCATTTGCAGGATACGGTACTTCCGAAACTGAAACAGCAGTTTGACGACACAAAAGGGATTTTCAAAGGCAAGGAGCGCAAGGCGCTCACAGAGCAGATACAGCGGACAGAAAAGGCAATCGCTGAAAAGCTGGATAAACTGCCCGATGTTCTGAAAGAGGACGGTTATCCCAATGTGCAGGCATTCATGGCAACCTACCGCAAGGCGGAGGCTGTTGTGGAGCAGTACAACCGTGACCTTGCCGCATGAGAGCGGCAGATCAGGGAAAAACAGAAACCCACTCAAAAAGAGCAGGCAAAGCCGCCTGAACGGG
>CASEHR010000077.1 GCA_949287785.1 uncultured Bacillota bacterium
AGCTGTCTCAAGGAAGATCTCCGCCATCTGATGATGACCATTGGCTTCCGCTACTTCAGCGAAGTATGTGTACTTATTGCGAGCTTGTGATTCACCGGCGAATGCTTCTTGTAAGTTCTTTTCGGTTTGTGTGCCTTTTAATTCCATATCAATATTACCTCCATGATGATTCTACCATTTTATCTGAAAAGAAACACCTGATTTGACTATAATTTAATCATGGATCGAAACATCAAAACAGTATTGAAACGATTGAATGATAAAGGTCATGAAGCTTATATCGTCGGTGGTGCCGTAAGGGATCTATTGCTGAATAAAGTACCTGAAGACTATGATATATGTACAAGCGCCAGACCATGGCAGGTACAAGAGATATTCCATGATCATGATATGTACCTTTCAGGTATCAGACACGGTACTGTATCGGTCATCTTCAATAATAAGCCGGTCGAGATAACGACATTTCGCAAAGACGGTATATATAAGGACAAACGTCATCCCGATGATGTCTTTTATACCGATGATGTCAAGGATGATCTCATGCGCCGTGATTTCACTGTCAATACCTTTTTAATGGATAAGGATGAAAAGATATATGATCTTCTTATGGCAGAGGATGATCTCAAAGAAAAGGTGATCCGTACCGTGGGTGATCCTTATAAACGGTTTGATGAAGATGCTTTGCGGATCTTGCGGGCTATTCGCTTTAAAGCAGAGCTCGACTTCAAGATCGAAGAAAAGACCGATAAGATGATCCATATTTTAAAAGATGCACTCAAAAGCATCTCCAAAGAGCGTATAGCCACGGAATTCATCAAGACCGTCAAAGCCCCGCACCCCGAAACACTGGCTGAATATGCCGATGTATATCACGATCTCATCAATTACAAGTACAGTGACAAGATAAGAAAGACCGATGATCTGCTCATCAGGCTGGCATTATTGTTCAAAGAGGATCAAAGTGGGATCAAGAAGCTCTTTTTGAATAAGCGTGATACAAAGATAATAAGTGATCTAATAAGATACTCTCATCCCGAAGATGATGATCTGACACGGATCTTTTCTAATGTCGATATAAAACGCTATATAAGCTTTATGAAGATCGATCGGGATATCGACCTGAATGATCGATATGAAAGATTGAAAGACTATATCGTAACTATCGATGATCTGGCCATTGATTCCTCAGAGCTTATGGCCTTAGGCTATCAAGGCAAAGAGATCGGCGACATCAAAAAAGAACTGGTAAATAAGATCCTGGATCAAGAGTTCAGGAATGATCATGTAAGTATCATGACATATCTGAAAGAAGTGCTATAATAACCTAGCTATGAAACTTGTAAATATCGACCGTAAGACTCTGGATGCTTATCTGCAAAACAGTCCCAAACCTCATTTCTTACAAAGTCCCGGCTGGGCTGATGTGGCTAAAAGCCGTGGTCTTATCCCCCATATGCTTGGTCTTTATGATGATGACGGAAAGATCGTCGGATCAGCTTTGCTGCTGGAAAGGAAGATCTTATACTATTCGACTTTCTATTGTCCAAGAGGCTTTATCCTGGACTATCGCGACCAGGATCTCATCATGGCGATGACCGGACTTTTAAAAGGCTATGTCAGAAAACACCGTGGTCTGTCTTTTAAGATCGACCCTGATCTTATCATCAGAAAACTCGACCCAAACGATGCCAGCGTCATTGAAACAGATGAAGCCAATCTCGCTCTTATCGATACACTGAAGAACCTTGGTTATAAACACAGGGGCTTTACGATCAAATTCAATGAGTCCAGCGCTCCGCGTTTTACCTTCCGTGTAAAAGTCGATGATGATATCGATAAGATCCATGAACGCATGCATCAGACGACAAGAAACACCCTAAACCGCAATAACCCATATAAAGTCAAGATCCGCAAGAACAACTTCGACGACTTCAAGGCTTTCTATAAGACGATGGCTGATACCGCCCATCGGAAAGCGATCCTTCTTGAACCGTTGAGCTTCTATGAGACTTTTTATGATAATCTCTATCGAAATGGTATGAGTGATCTTATTGCAGCTTATATCGATACTGATGAAGTAAAAGCGATCTTTGATAAAGATATCAAAGATACAAATGAAAAGATCGCTGAACTGGCGGTCAATCTGACCAAGAAGAATAAAGGACGTCTCAACGATCTTAAAGATCATCTGAATAAGATCCTGAAAGAAAAGGCCCAGGTCGACATGATCAACGAAAAGGAGGTCGTCCTTTCATCTGTCATGACCGCCAAATACGCAGATAAGGTTTGGATCGTTCATGGCGGTAACCGTGATATCCTCAAATTCTTAAGTGCCAATTACTATCTGTATGACTACGTACTGCAAGACAGTCATGATCTTGGTTATAGAGAAGTCGATCTCTACGGTTCGGAAGGAAAAGTCGACAAGGACAGTGAACTTTACGGCTTATATCTGTTCAAAAGTCGTTTTGGCGGCGATTTTGATGAATTTATTGGTGAATTTGATCTGACAGTCCGGCCGATGATGGATAAACTGATCAGCCAGGCTTTAAAAATACGACGAAAGATCAAATTAAAACTTGCGATCAGGAAAGGTTCTTGATAAAATACCGGTCATTGATGATATAATATCGAAGGTCTTTAAGACCTTGATGCCGACGTAGCACAATCGGCAGTGCAACGCACTCGTAACGCGTAGGTTGTAGGTTCAAGTCCTATCGTCGGCACCATCTGTATATTGAGTCCGTTAAGGACTTTTTTATTTAAAAAACCGGATCTACCGGTTTATTGTGTGACTTTACTCGTCTTATAGAAGAAGAATAATCCCAGCGCAAACATGATCACCAGCGATCCGACACCCAGGCTTTGATTATTGGTGATCTGCGCTACCACAGATACGAGCGTCGTCCCAAGCAGGGATGCGCCCTTGCCGCAGATATCATAGATCCCAAAGAACTGACCGCTCTTTTCCGCCGGGATGATCTTGGCAAAGTAAGATCTGGACAACGACTGGATCGCCCCCTGGAAGAGACCGACACAGACCGCCAGGATCCAGAACTGATACTGTTCAACCATGAACATGGCGTATACCGCAATACAAAGATAGGCGAAGATGCAGATGTACATCAATCTTTCAGTCGGGTATTTATTCGATAACTTACCAAACAGAATAGCCGCCGGAAAAGCGACGATCTGTGTCAATAATAAAGCCAAAAGCAAGCTCGTTGAGTCAAAGCCCAAAGATGTACCATAAGCAGTTGCCATATCGATGATCGTATAGACACCATCGATAAAAAAGAAGAAAGCGATCAGAAACATCAGGGCTTTCCGGTGCGTCCTGAGATCACTGACTGTCTCACCAAGGCGTTTCAGACCTTTGATGCCGTCATGTTCCGAGTGTTCAGCAAAGTGTGTCTGCTTGTAAGACTTAAGCAGAGGTAAAGTCATCCCGATCCACCACACAGCGACCAAGGCAAAAGCAAGGATCATCGCAACATTCAAAGTAAGACCAAGACTTTCATACATGAGAACCAGGACTAACGCTAAGATAAAAGGAATACAACTGCCGATATAACCCCAGGCATAGCCCTGTGATGACACTTCATCCATCCGGTCGGCACTGGTAACATCCACCAGCATCGAATCATAGAAGTCAAGGCTTACCGAATATGCTGTTTTAGATAATACAAACAAGACGATGAACCAAAGCCAGCTCTGCATAAAGCCTAAGAAGACACAGCCTACTGCTCCGATCAGCATCGAGATCATAAAATAGTACTTCTTACGACCCTTGTTGTCGCTGAGGGTGCCAAGTGTCGGCCCTAAGATCGCAGTAAAAAGCGTCGCTGCCGATGTAGCATATCCCCAATACGCCAGGTAATCGACCTCATCGATCCCGCCGGCACCGGCCAAGGCGTTGAAGTAGATCGGCATGATCGTCGTTACCAGAAGCGTGAATGCCGAATTACCGACATCATACAAGACCCATTTTTTCTCAAGTGATGTCATTTTAAATTTCATATTCTTTTTCCCCCTTGAGATCAAAGACCGGTATGTCCCTGATCGTCTCTTCGTCTCTTTCATCAAATGTATGATCAAAGCGCCGGTCAAGATCTTCCTGACCGTTCATATAAGCTACCAGGTTGTATGCGAGATCAACATAGAGATCACCGGCAGCCTTACGCAGCTTGTCAAGCCTCAGGTCGCTGTCGAAGCATTCCGGCCTCTTTTCCCGCGTTATCAGATGATCGCTGAGACTTTCGACCGGTATCCGGTCCATAAGCACCTTTAAGGCCTTATACTTGAGATCGCTGTTAGTAGTTAAAAGTATGCCGTTAAAAGTCTTGATCCCCTTAAGGGAATCAAGGATCGTCTTTTGATCGAACAACGGAAAAAAACGGGCAATGATCATCGAATTATATTCAGTCGGATGAAATCGATCGATACAGCCCTTAAAGTTATCATCTTCAGCCATCAGATGGCGATCGTATTCCGATTCTATTGCGTAGTGTGATACCTTTGATACCTGCATCTTTTTAGCTATATACGGATGACACATCATATCCAGCGCATAATGACAGGCAAAGCCTAAAAGATAAGCCATCATCGATTCTTTACGGTCGGGATAACCGGCATAATTGACCCTGGCACTTTTAAAGAAGACAGCGGCAGCTGTATCATGCATCCTGCTTCCGTATTGAGTGACTTTATTCTTGCTCAGGGGATTATTGTAAAAGAAGATATCCGGTCCCTGTACACCATAATCAAATAACTCCCGATCATTCAGAATGATCTTTTGAATACTTGGTTTCAGTCTTTTGATCATATCATCGCCAAAGCGATAATGTGCATAACAAGCCGGCATCCAGATCTCCTTACTCTTATATCTAACTTATAATAACATTTTTTCATCCCGAAGATGATGAAATTATCGTTAAATATAAGCTGAGAATACAGCCGTCTTAATTGTTTTTATGTCGTAATAATCCCTTGATCTTATCCTTATTGACCAGGACGATCGTCGTGATACATGTGCCAAAGTAGATGATATAAAAGGCAATAGTCACTTTTACATATTGGTCATATGCAGCCAGATAGTCAAGATATGGCTTTGAATGAGGACCGAATTCGGTTATCGCCTCGACAGGTAAGACCGATTCTATTACAGGAATATAAGGCACAGTCCAAATATAGCCGAACATATTATTCAAAATGTAGAAAAAATAGACTGTGTAAAGGATAAAGTAGGCAAAGATCCAGATATTGACCATCCAGAAATATTTTCTGAACTTAGCTTTATTCTTTTCGTCGGCATAATACATCCCGACATGGAAGATGACAAGACTGATGATGAAGATGATGACCGTCAGAAAGATCGAAGGCATGATGCCGACGATCATCTCCATGGCAAAGTAAAATAAGATCGCCACCACATCGATGGTCGTACATATCGTAAACAGAAGCCATGGTTCGATCTTTCGTAAAACACGACTTCTTTCTTCAGTCCCTTTCAACAAATAATCCGTCGTAACATCAAACACCTCACTGAGCAAGACGATCTTATCGATATCCGGATAACTTGATCCTGATTCCCATTTTGATATCGTCTGTCTTGAGACTTTGATCTCATAAGCCAGGGCTTCTTGTGACAGACCATGTCGCTTACGCTCTTTCAGAATGCGTTCGCTGAATTCCATATTACAACCTCCCTAATCTGATTATATTAATAGTAAATGTCTCAGTCCAGCAAACAGCGCAATCAATTTGTCAATGAAAGAGGACATTTACTTAACATCTTATATATACAGAAAGAACTTGCTTATAAACATGGAATTCCATATCTAATACTGACGACATAAAAAAACACAGGTATCAAACCTGTCGATGACCTGTGTTTTAAGCTTGTTTCAGTTTATTTCTTTAAGCTGACGTTGTAGAAAGCATCTTTACCCAAGTATTGAGCAACCGGACCTAATTCGTCTTCGATTCTCATTAATTGGTTGTATTTAGCGATACGATCTGTTCTTGACATTGAGCCTGTCTTGATCTGACCGGCATTTACACCGACGACGATGTCAGCGATCGTTGTATCTTCTGTTTCACCTGATCTGTGTGATACGACACATGTATAACCGGCTTTCTTAGCCATTTCCATCGCATCGAAAGTCTCTGTCAATGTACCGATCTGGTTGACCTTGATAAGGATCGAATTAGCGATACCTTTTTCGATACCTTCTTTTAAGATCGATGGGTTAGTAACGAATAAGTCATCACCGACCAATTGGATATGATCACCCAAACGATCAGTAAGCTTCTTCCAGCCATCCCAGTCTCTTTCACCAAGACCGTCTTCGATCGAGATGATAGGATATTTTTTGACCCATTCAGCATACATATCGATCATTTCATCGGTCGTCTTATTGCCCTGACCTGATTTTGTCAGTTCGTACATACCTGTTTCATGGTTATGGAATTCACTGGCAGCGACGTCCATGGCGATACAGATATCTTCACCTGGTTTATAACCGGCAGCTTTGATCGCTTCAACGATCAACTCTAATGGTTCTTCATTACCTTCGCGGCATGATGGAGCGAAACCACCTTCATCACCGACGTTGGTGTTATAGCCTC
The DNA here is from genome assembly GCA_949287785.1 of uncultured Bacillota bacterium. GTDB lineage: Bacteria > Bacillota_I > Bacilli_A > Erysipelotrichales > Erysipelotrichaceae > JAHHTG01. Next base: position 6,631 of record CASEHR010000077.1, read on the forward strand.
TTGCCTTCAGGACCTTGCGGAGGTTGTGGAATGTTTCAGCGCCCATACGTAATGCTTCTTTGATACTCTTAGCACCGACCGGGAAGATCATGTATTCCTGGAAGTCAACGGTTGAGTCAGCATGTGAACCACCATTCAGGACGTTCATCATCGGTACAGGTAATACTTTACCATTCATGCCGCCGAAGTATTTGTAAAGCGGCATACCATAGTAATCGGCAGCAGCTCTTGCGCAAGCCATTGAAACACCTAAGATCGCATTGGCACCTAATTTTGATTTTGTCGGTGTACCATCCAATTCGATCATCGTCTTATCGATAAGCGGTTGATCAGTGCAATCCATGCCCAATACAGCTGGGGCAATGATCGTATTGACATTTTCAACAGCCTTTAATGTACCCTTACCTAAGTAACGGTTCTTATCACCATCTCTTAATTCAAGAGCTTCTCTTTCACCGGTAGAAGCACCTGATGGTACCATAGCTCTACCGAAAGCGCCTGATTCTGTCGTAACTTCGACTTCAACAGTTGGGTTGCCACGTGAGTCTAGCACTTCACGAGCATATACATCAATAATTGCTGGCATTAAATATTTCCTCCTTTACCAAAATTATTTAGTAGCTTCAACGATCGCTAAGAATGAATCGACTTTGAGTGATGCACCGCCGATGAGCGCACCATCGATGTCTTCCATAGCCATGTATTCTTTGATATTCTCCGGTTTTACTGAACCGCCGTATTGGATACGTACAGCTTCGGCAGCTTCATCACCATATAGCTTTCTGACTTCGTCTCTGACGATATGACAGCACTCTTCGGCGATCTCTTTCGTCGCTGATTTGCCAGTGCCGATCGCCCAGATCGGTTCATAAGCGATGACCATTCTGCTGACACATTTCGGGCAAAGATCTTTAAGACCGTTGTCTAACTGTGTCCTGATGACAGTCTCTGTCTCCTTCGCATCGAATTGTGCTTCAGTCTCACCGATGCACATGATCGGTGTGATATCTGCTTCGATCAGTTTTTTGACCTTCTTATTGACTGTTTCATCGGTTTCAGCGAAATACTGTCTTCTTTCCGAGTGGCCGACGATGCAGTGAGTCACACCCAATTCCTTGAGCATCGGAATGCTGACTTCACCGGTATATGCGCCGCTATCTTCAAAGTGGCAGTTCTCTGCTGCGATGATGAGATTATGAGCATTAGCTGTCGCGTCTTTCAATGCGGTGAAAGGAGCAGCGACACCATATGTGCAGGAATCGTTCAATTTTTCGTCTACGGCTTTGATGAATTCGACTGTTTCCGCACAAGTCTTATTCATCTTCCAGTTACCAACGATGATCGGTTTTCTCATTACTTTTCCTCGATGATCGCGATGCCCGGTAATTCCTTACCTTCCATGTATTCAAGTGAAGCACCACCGCCGGTTGAGATGTGTGTGAACTTATCAGCATAGCCTAAGTTCTTGGCAGCACTGGCACTGTCACCACCGCCGATGACGCTCATGCAGTCATCAAGTGAAGCGATAGCTTTGCATACACCGATCGTGCCGGTTGCGAATTGTTCTTTCTCAAAGACGCCCATCGGACCATTCCAGAAGACAGTTTTGGCACCAGCCAATTCCTTGCTGAAGAGTTCGACTGTCTTAGGACCGATATCCAGGCCCATATAACCTTCCGGAATCGCATCGACATCAACAGTCTTGATATCGGTTGGATCATCGAAGCTGTTAGCGACTACAGTATCGACAGGCAATACCAACTTATCGCCACCTTTTTCAATGAATTCCTTAGCGATCTCGATCTTGTCTTCCTCAAGCAATGAAGTACCTACTTCATAACCTTTAGCCTTGAAGAATGTATAAGCCATACCACCACCGACGATGACCTTATCGGCGATCTTGAGTAAGTTCTCGATGACAGCGATCTTATCCGATACTTTAGCACCGCCTAGTACTGCTACAAACGGACGTTTTGGATCATCCAATGCTTGACCCAAGTACTTCAGTTCTTTTTCGATCAAAAAGCCGACAGCGCTTGGCAAGTGGCTTGGAATACCGACTGTAGAAGCATGTGCTCTGTGTACCGAACCAAATGCATCTGATACATAAAGATCACCTAATGATGCCCAATAAGCACCTAATTCAGGATCGTTCTTTGATTCACCTTTTTCATAACGGGTATTCTGCATCAATAAAATGTCGCCGTCTTCAAGAGCCTCGACTGCTTTTTCCAATTCTTCGCCGCGTGTAGCATTGACGAAAACGACTTTATGGTCAGGAACTAGTTCAGCCAATCTCTTAGCGACCGGCGCCATATCATTCTTCTTTTTATCTGCTTCACACTTCTCCGGATCTTTATGATCGACCTTTCCTAAGTGTGATAACAGGATGACTCTTGCCTTGTGATCTGCCAGATATTTGATCGTTGGCAAAGCTGCCTGGATACGGTTATCATCCGTGATGACATCACCTTTATGAGGGACATTGAAGTCGACTCTAACGATGACTTTTTTTCCTTCGACATTTAAATCTGTGACGATTCTTTTAGCCATAAATCTTTCCTCCTAAATAGCACATATATTATAGCACTTAGGCTAATGGTTGTTAAAGAATTAATTAAATTTATGCATACGGCACGACCATTATCCGGTCATCTTTCATAATATGATGCCAAAAAACGTCTTGTCCGCTCTTCCTTGGCATTTTCAAAGATATCCTCAGGTGTTCCCTCCTCGATGATCTTACCATCAGCCATGAAGATGACTTTGTTCGAGACGCTTTTAGCGAAGTTGAGCTCATGAGTGACGATACACATCGTCATTCCGCTTTGCGCAAGATCCCGCATGACGCTCAATACCTCACCGATCAGTTCCGGATCCAAAGAGGAAGTCGGTTCATCAAAGTAGATGACCTCCGGTTCAAAAACGATCGCCCTGGCGATCGCAACTCTCTGTTTCTGACCGCCGGACAACTGATGCGGATAATAGTTAAGACGATCAGACAAACCGACCCGATCCAGCGCTTTCTTGCCAAGTTCAAAAGCCTCATCTTTCGGCATCTTACGGGCGATGATCAGCCCTTCAGTGACATTCTGCAAAGCGGTCTTGTTGATAAAGAGATCGTAGTTCTGAAAGACAAAGCCTGTCTTCTTGCGGATCACACGGATATCTTTTTTCCCTATCGTGTGCATATCATAGCTTTGACCATCAAATACCATCTCACCGCTGTCTGCCCGCTCAAGATAGTTCATACAACGTAAAAGCGTCGTCTTGCCGCTGCCGCTTGATCCAAGGATCGAGATGACATCACCTTTATCGACACTGATATCGATACCTTTCAATACCTTCAGATCACCAAAATCTTTAGTCAATCCGCTGACTTTCAGCATACTCATGAACCTAACCTCATCTTCTTCTCCAACACAGACTGTAATTTAGTCAAAACTGTACAAAACAATAAATACACCGCAGCGACTTCCATATATAGAACGAATGTCTCATATGTCTGGGCTGCGATCCTTTGGGCTACTAAAAACATATCGACGACCGTGATGCTGGCGGCAAGCGATGTATCCTTCACAAGACCGATCAGACTATTGCTCAAAGGCGGAAATGCCGTCCGCATAGCTTGCGGCAGCACGATCCGGTACATCGTCTGAAAATAATTCATCCCGACACAATAAGCAGCTTCAAACTGCCCTTCAGGAACTGCTTCAATGGCCGCTCTGATCGTCTCGGAAGCATAAGCACCGGTATTGATCGAAAAGACGATGACGGCACTGGGGAAGGCGTCGATGACGATACCTAAGCTCGGCAGACCGAAAAAGACGATAAACAACTGGACCAAAAGCGGTGTTCCCCGGATGATCCAGACCTAAAACCTCGCTATCTGTTTTAAGATCCGGATATTGGCTACCTGAACGATCGCCACAACCAGAGCGATGATCATTGCGATCGCAAAAGAGATGACGGTAAGCGGGATCGTCACTTTGATCCCCTGGATCAGGATATCATCAAACGAAGATATGAGCAGTGATATGATCCTTTCCGGCATCATCTGTCACTTTCTGTCACATCGATACCGAAATACTTTTCCGATATCTCTGCCAACCGGCCGCTTTCTTTAAGACTTGCCAAAGCTTCATTTATCGCCGCAAGAAGGTCTTCCTCTCCCTTCCTTACCGGTACAAGCGATGATGCGTAGTCATCGGTATAAGCGATGATCCTGACTTCCTCTTCCGGATGATTCTTCAGATAATCACCGAAAGCTGTCTCGGCATTGAGCGTTGCGTCTGCCCGGCCGCTGGCTAGCAGTTCCATCGTCTGATAGACTGAATCGACACTGACAAGCTCAGCTCCGTAACTTTGCGCCAAAGTACCCCACGATGAAGTGAGGTTCTGCGCACACCTTTTACCGGCCAGATCATCAAAACCTGTGATATCGGTATTGTCGTTTCTTACCAAAAGCGCTCCTCTGACATAGGTATAAGGCTCGGAAAAGTCATACTTCAGAGCTCTGTCTTCACTGTATTCGACTTCATTGATGACTGTATCGACTCTGCCTGAATCCATTGCTGCAAAAAGCGAATCCCATTCCGCTTCAAAGAACTCGACTTCCACTCCGAGATATTCACCGATCGCCTGAGCGACCTCGACATCAAAACCGACAAGATCGCCATTTTCATCATGATAGCTGTTTGGCGAATATGTTCCTTCCGTGCCGACGACCATGACACCGGCTTCCCGGATCGCCGCCAGCTGATCTTCCTTTTGAGCTGTGCTGCATCCTGTAAGCATCATGCCCACAATCAATAATATACTGATCAATCTTTTCATCTTTCCTCCTTGAAGCATCTGACAGCTTCATTCAAACGTTCAAGAGCGTCATCGATGATCACCCTTGGATAGGCCAGATTCATCCGTAAATGATCTGCCCCGCGATATATCGAGCCATCTGACAAGATAAGTCCGGTCTTTTCTCTGATATACCTCTGAAGCGTGGTACTGTCTGTATTTAAGGAACTTATATCAAGCCAGATCAGATAAGTCGCTTCCGGATGTCGGACTTTGATCTTTGGGATATGTTCCCTGATATAATTTATGACATGGACTTTATTCTCATAGACATATGAACGCAATGCATCGAGCCACGCTTCACCTTTTTCAAAAGCAGCGATATTGGCACTCATCACAAAAGCGTTCGGTTCGGCAACCTCATCGGTGTTGATCGCCCGGTTGACCTTATTTCTGAGCGCTTCGTTATAGATGACGATAGCCGAACCCTGTAAACCGGCTAGGTTATAGGCTTTGCTGGCAGCGATACAGGTGATACTGATCTCTTTGGCGATATCCGATACCATCGAAAAAGGCACATAAGCCTTCCCAGGATCGACAAGATCACAATGGATCTCATCGGATAATACGATCACATGGTATTTCTTGCACAGTTCAGCCACCCTGATCAGCTCATCACGATGCCATATCCGGCCGACCGGATTGTGCGGCTTGCACAGGATGAGCATCGTCGTCTG
>CASEHR010000078.1 GCA_949287785.1 uncultured Bacillota bacterium
TCAGCTTCATGATCATCCATATCCCCTTCGTTATGAGCTTCTTCAACAATTGTGATAAACTCTTCGCTGGAATATGTCTCGTCAGCTTTTTCAACTTTGAAGATCCTGACGATGAGATTCTTAAAACAATCGAATATAAAATTGAACGGCTTTAAGACGATCATCAAAAAAGAGATGATCCCGACAACCATCAGGGCAAAACTTTCCGGTCTTTCTTTCGCCAGTGCTTTAGGCGTGATCTCACCGAAGATAAGAATGACCACCGTCATGATCACCGTCGAATATGTAACACCGATCTCTTGTCCGAATAAACTGATGAATAATGCTGTCGCCAACGAAGAAGCAGTAATGTTGACGATATTGTTTCCGATGAGGATCGTACTCAAAAATGAAGAGTAATTGTCGACGATCTTCATCACTCGTTCCGCTTTCTTATTGCCATTATTTGCCAGATTCTTGATTTTGATCTTATTTACGCTTGAAAAAGCGGTCTCTGTTGAACTGAAAAAAGCCGACAGGCTGACTAAAATGACCAATGCAATGATCATGATATTAGTATCCATAGATCATTGCCTCCAAATCAAAAACAGATAAACGCCACGTTCGCGGCAAAGGAACTTCTTCCATACTTACCTCCAAAAAATACTCTTAGATTATAACACTACTATGATCTAAATACAAAAAACACCCGCAGACGACATTACGATCCGACAATCTAGTCTTATAGACTATCGGATGTAATGGATGATACGGATAGCGCTTTTGATCAGATATATCCTCTCATTCATAAACCGATGAAATAAAAAAGATAAGATACGCTCTTATCTTATCTTTGAAAAACCGATTCCATAACACAATATGCCCACCCTTAGATACATGTACATATCTGTACCTTTGGTTTGAGTGATACGGAACATCATAAGTCTTATGTCGATCCTAGCGTCAACCACTTTGAAAAGCTATATCAACGGGTTGCTTTAACTATTTTTTATAAAACATATGTGTAAAACATCATATCCTGATCTTCTTCAGCAAAATATCGAATAGACCTGAGATAGCGATCATGATCAAAGTCAGGGCAAAAACTTTCGGGGTATCGACATTTATCCGATAAAAATAAAGATCTCTTCCCAGACCGTTTGCAATCTGAACCAATAACTCCGCCATGACCGTGACCTTAAAACTGAGCGATAAAGTCTTTGCTATACTGTTTTTGATCGAAGGCAGGATAAGAGGAATATAGATCCTTTTGAATTTGAGATATAGGTCATCTTCCATGGTCATCGTCACTTTGATGATATCGTCGTCGATATGCTTGTAAGCGAAAAGAATATCACTATAAAAGATCGGAAAAGCTACTAGGAATATCGCGATAATGACCGATCCGCTTCTGCCGAAAATCAAAAGAGCGATAATGATGATCGCGACATTAGGAATCGTGCGGATAGCACTGATTATCGGCGCAATGAGATCTTTTATAAAAGATTTCGCATAAGATACAGATGCGAGGATCATTGCACATAAAAAGCTTATCGATACTCCGATCAGCGTCCTGGCCAACGTCGCAAGAATCGCCACATACAGATCAGCATCGCCGATTAATCCACACAGGGCTTGAAATGTTTCGCCGATACCAGGAAAGACAATGGGATTGCCGACGATAACAGCAACGAGCTCCCAGAGTATCAAAACACTGATAAGCGATATCAGATAAGCTTTTTTCATTTAACTATTTTACATACATTGTATCGGTGTATTCTACATCGAAAAGCGCTAAGAAAGTCTTGACCTCATCGACACAATCGGTTCCGTATACAAGGTCAAGTGCCATACGATTATAGGCATCGACAACTAAATCGATATCGTCAAAACCCAAAGAAGCAATATCGGCATCGATGCTCCTCAAGGAAGATGGATCGGCATTCATGGTCGTGATGCCGTTTTGGATTATGCCGGTGAGATTTAAAACCGCTTCTGTCTTGTTGTTTATTGCATCTTTTGATACGAAGATCGCGGCCTGTGGGTATCTTTCTAAGCCGGTCTTTTGAGTATATAACTCCTGAAGATCATACAGGACAGTCAATTGCTCATTGGCATTCATGATCTTAGTTTTGATCGGCTCCGCCAACATCGCAGCACCATAAGCACCCTGACTTAACAAAGGAGCTACTTCCGCAACCGAAGAATAGTAATCGATCGTGACCTCTTCGGTCATTTCATCCTTTACATATTCAAGTACCTTACCGGGTACGGCTGCTTGTGAGAAGGCAGCGATCTGACCATTGTAGCTGTTCCGGTCACCGACGATGTACAAATTGCCCCAAGATACTACGGCTAAAAGCTCGTACTCGGCACCATTTGAGATCATATTGACGCCGACATTGATTGGCGCAATGATGAGATCTTTTTCACCGGCCATGAATTCAGCCCCCAGAACATCGGCCCCATCAACGATCTCATACTCAAAATTGGTGTTGGGATCATTTATGGCAGTGACCAGACTTAATGCTGGTGCTCCGCTTGGCGAGACAATACTGATCTTCGCATCGGAGTAATCGGTAGATGACGGCGGTGTCTTGGAAATGCCGCTTTTATTGAGCATAATGACAGCGAATATGCATAAGCATACAACAACTGCCGCTGATAAAAGACCGGCAATGATCAGTTTTTTATTTTTCATATACTTTATTATCTCTTTCTTCTTTTAAGCGACTGACACATTCGACAAGTGAGATGGTCTCGGTATCTTTTTTGCCAAAATGTCTTATCGTTACCAGCTCATTTTCCCGCTCATTATCACCAAGAACCAAAGCGTAAGGGACCTTTTGTGTCTGTGCTTCCCTGATGCGGTAACCGAGCTTTTCATTACGGTCATCGATCTCGACCCGCAGACCGACTTTCTCTAACTCATCTTTGACCTTTTCGGCATATGCCAAATGCTCCTCATGATGAACAGGAACGATGACAACTTGTCTTGGTGCCAGCCAGAGTGGGAAAGCTCCGCCGAAGTGTTCGATGATGATGCCGATAAAGCGCTCAATCGAACCAAAGACGACTCGATGAAGCATGAGCGGCCGTTTCTTCTGACCGTCCTGATCGATATAATTCAAGTCAAAACGCTCCGGCAAGTTCATATCCAGCTGGATCGTCGCACATTGCCATACCCTGTTCAACGAATCATGAATATGGAAATCGAGCTTTGGCCCATAGAAGGCACCATCGCCAGGATTGACCTTCAGGTCTTTTCCTGCCGCATGACAGGCATCAGCCAGCGCTTTCTCCGCCTTATCCCATACAGCAATATCACCGATATAGCCCTCTTCCGGTCTTGTCGACAATTCAATATCATATGTAAGACCGAAAATGTTATAGAAAGAGTCGATGAAATTGATCAGCTCAACAACTTCGCTTTCGATCTGATCCTCTCTTAAGAAGATATGGGCGTCATCCTGGGTGAACGATCTCACTCTGAAAAGACCGTTAAGTGCACCGCTTGCTTCGTGACGATGAACAAGTCCCAGTTCACCAAGCCGCAACGGCAGATCACGGTAAGAATGCAGCGAATTCTTGTAAACTAAGATCGATCCCGGGCAGTTCATCGGTTTGATCGCGAAATCGTGGTCATCGATCTTAGTGGTATACATGTTCTTGCGATAATGATCCCAGTGCCCTGAAATCTCCCATAATTCACGCGACATCATGATCGGTGTCTTGATAAATTGATAGCCGGCTTTTGCATGAGATTCATACCAGAAATTCTCCAGTTCATTGCGTAAGATCATACCATTCGGTAAAAAGAACGGGCATCCGGGTGCATATTCATTGATCATAAACAAGCCCAACTCTTTGCCTAAACGGCGATGATCGCGTTTCTTTGCCTCTTCAATCATGTACAGATGCTCATTAAGATCTTCTTCGCTGTCATAGCATACACCATAAACCCTTTGGAGCATCTTATTATTGGCATCGTTTTTGTAGTAAGCTCCCGATACCTTCAGAAGCTTAAAGTACTTCATCTCTTTAGTGCTTTCGACATGCGGACCGCGACACAAGTCAGTAAAATCACCTTGCCTGTAACAGCTGATGATCTCACCATCCGGCATATTCTCAATAAGATCGATCTTATACGGATCGTTCGCAAACATCTGTAATGCTTCTTCTTTTGAAAGCTCCTGCCTTTGTATGCGCTTGTTGTCCTTGGCGCACTTCTTCATCTCTTTTTCGATTTTAGGCAGATCCTCTTCCTTGATGACCGCATCGCCAAGATCCATATCATAGTAGAAGCCATCATCAATGACCGGTCCGACCCAGAATTTGGCACCGGGATATAGATGTGTTACAGCTTGAGCTAATAAGTGTGCACAACTATGGTTGAGCACATGCAATCTTTCGTCTTCTCTTATATTCTTCATTTTGCCCTCCTAAAATAAAAAGTGATACCAAAGGTCGCTGTTGCGAGGTACCACCTTAATTTGTTACTTTACTCTTTAACGCAGAGTTACGAATTTCCCTTTCGGGTTTGACTCCTAAGTAGTGACCGATCAGCTCCTTGGAATACTTTCACCAACCGTATCCTCTCTGATTGCCGGTACTGAAAGGCCGTATCTTATTCTCCGTCTATATGACCAATTATATCGATTAACGATCACTTGTCAATGAATTTGCTACCCGACTGATCCTTCCATGTTCATCTTAAGCAGCTGATTGAGTTCAACGGCGTATTCCATCGGCAATTCCCTGGTGAACGGTTCAATAAATCCTAAAATGATCATCTGGGTAGCATCTTCCTTCGATATACCACGGCTCATAAGGTAGAAAAGCTGCTCTTCTGATATCTTGGAGACCGTAGCTTCATGTTCGATGGTCGAAGTGTTATTGTCGGTGATGTTGGTCGGCATCGTATCACTTGTCGATATGTCATCCAGAATAAGCGTATCGCACTCGACTTTAGCTTTGGCAAAAGCCGCATCTTTGCCCATCTTAACCAGTCCTCTGTAATTGACATAACCACCATTTCGCGAAAGAGACTTGGAGATGATATTACTTGAAGTGTGTTTACC
>CASEHR010000079.1 GCA_949287785.1 uncultured Bacillota bacterium
GTGATCGCACAGACACAGCTGATAAGAACAGCGTAATCCAAACGCAGAATACTCATAGAAACAAAGACCAAAATGCCGAGAATGACAGCATCGATCAGCTGACCGCGGATAAAACGGTTGAATTTCTCTACCGATTTAGCCAAAACATTGGATATATTTATGATATGGCTCTCTTTCATGAGCGCTTTACCGAAAGTCATAAACTGACCATGGATGCTTTCACGATCGAGCATGATATATACATAGATGATGATGCCGATGATAAACGATATGACGCCGCCGATCGTCGAATAAGCTGCGCTGACGATCGATGGCAGACCGACCATCAGGATGTTGACGACCTCATTGATGACGGTCTCAGCATAGCGCTCGATCGTATCTATCGTCTCCGAGGTGAACAAATATGATAAGTCCAGACTCAAGAGCCAGTTTGAAAGATCGCTGATATAGATATTCATGTTGCCCGCGAGTTTAGAGGCACTGTTTACCAGCTGCGGAACAATTATGATCAAAAAGATCGTGATAGCTAAAAATAATAGAATAACCGAACCGAAAGTACTGATATAGCGTCGATAACGTAATGGGATCTTCTCCGGAAGCCTTTTTTCGATAAAGCTGCAAACATTGCTTAAAAGCAGGTATAAGATGATACCCCAGATAAAAGGCATCATGATATCGACAACTGTCCAGATAAAATCGGCAACGACCGATATATTGGCTATAAGCATAAAAAATGCGACAACGATCACCCCCGCCGCAGCGAAGATAAACACTTGTCGCATCACATCTTTGTCTTTGAAATAATTTCTCATGAGTCAATTGTAACACAATAAACCCAATAACGTTTAAATTCTTTATTACACTTCTGTAAGCTAACCTTTCAAACCGCCTCTTGCCACTCCGTTTACGATATACTTTCTGGCAAATAGGAATAAGATGATCATCGGAACGACCGTTATGCTGGCAGCTGCCATCATCAGTTTGGTATCTGAGCCGCCCTCAGTCATAAAGGCATACAGACCGTATGGCAATGTGCGGTTTGTGTCGCTGTTGATGACAAGTAATGTCCAGTAAAATGAATTCCAGCAAGTAATCGCATTTAAAAGAGTGATCGTCACTAAGCTTGGTTTGGCGATCGGTACCATGATCCGCCACAGATACTTCCAGTTTGATGCTCCGTCAATCCTGGCACTGTAATACAGACTGTCAGGAATAGACAGAAAGAAATTACGCAAGATATAAGTGTAGAAGATCGAAGAAGTAAACGGAACGACAAGACATGCCAACGTATCGATAAGACCTAATTTGGCTACCGTCGTATAATTGGTGATGACGAGCATCTCAAAAGGCACCATCATCAACCCAAGCATCAGCGAAAACAACAGATCACGGCCTTTGAATTTAAGACGTGAAAAAGCAAAAGCACCGACGATTGTCGTAAAGGTCGTTATGAGCAGACATGAGATCGTTACGATAACGGAATTCATAAAATAAATCTGGAACGGTGCTTTTTCAAAAGCAACGACGTAGTTATCAAAATTGAACCAATTGCTTGGAAACCATGTCGGCGGATACGCCGTCATATCCTGACCGGTTTTCAAAGAGTTGACGATCATCCAGTAGAACGGGAAGATCATTATCAAAGCTCCGATGACCAAAAAGAAATAAACAAAGAACTTCTTAATGTCAAAATGCAATTTCATATCTACCCCCTAATAGTATTGCCATTTTCTTTGCACATACAATTGCAGCATCGTGAAAGCGAAAACGATCAGGAAAAGAACAACACTCGCAGCTGCCGCATACCCTAAGTGATATGAGACATTGAATTCATAGTATATGTAATATACAACCGTAAATAAATTATAGGCTGTGCCCGGGCGGCCGGAGAACAACGGAAAAAGCTCCCCAAAGACCTTTGATGCCGAGATGACATTGATGATACAGGTAAGTCCGATCGTCGGTGCCAACAAAGGTACGGTTATCCGGAAAAATTGTTTTCTGCTGCTTGCGCCATCCACTTTGGCTGCAGTGTAGTAAAGTGGGTCGATATTCTGCAAACCGGACAACAAGATGATGATCGTAAAAGGCATCATGTTCCAGATTCCGTAAATGATCAAAGCCCAGATATTCATCGATGGATCGAGCAACCACCCGATCGGATCGACACCGAAAAGACCCAGTATAGCATTGATGACACCGATCCTGTCATTGAACATCAGTTTCCAGACCAGACCGATCGCTGTGACCGAGGTGACCATCGGCAAGAAAAATGCTGTCTGAAACAGACTGATACCCTTGATCTTCTGGTTCAATAGATTCGCAAAAAACAATGACAAAGCCGTGCTTATTGGTACAACAAAGACAACGTACACTGCCGTATTTTTGATCGCATTGATAAAATAAGGATCAGTCAATATATGAATATAGTTATCAAGACCGTAGCTTTCAAATGCTCCTGTCATCTGTCTGTACCCTTCTTTGAATGAGATCAGGATGATATTGAAAAAAGGATACAGGGTAAAGATGATGATGCCGATCAAAAATGGCGCCAGGTAGATAAACGGTTCCCATGTAGTATTAAAAATACCTGACCCGCTGCGTTTTTTTGCCTTAACTGCCGCTACCATGATCAAAGCCTCTTGCCTGTAGTCTTATCGAATAAAAAGACTCCTTTGTCGCGTAATACGAGATCTATCACATCACCTTTCCGGCAATCCTGATCACGCGAGATATAGACTCTCAGCTCGGCAGTGCCGATCTTGATATTGGCAAGCTCTTCCTTGCCCATCGTATAACGCTCCAGAATTTCGGCTTTAGTATTGTAATCAGGACCGATAGTGATCGCTTCCGGTCTGATACCAAGGATAACTTTTTCCCCTTTGGTACCTTTTTTCTCATTGAGTCTGATCACAGCACTTTGATCATCGAGAACAAAATCACCATCGTCATTGATGTAGCCATCAAGATTATTGATAGGCGGATTGCCTAAAAAGCTCGCTACAAAAACATGGTTTGGATCATCGTATAACACCTGCGGAATATCTTCCTGCATAAGAACGCCGGAACGCATCAGAACAATGCTGTCAGATATCGACATCGCTTCTTCTTGGTCGTGTGTAACGAATATCGTTGTTACTTTGGTCTCCTGCTGGATACGCCTTATTTCTTCACGCATCTCTAAGCGCAAACGGGCATCCAGATTAGACAACGGTTCATCCAGAAGCAGAAGTCTTGGGTTTTTGATCAGAGCCCTGGCGATAGCAACACGCTGCTGCTGACCACCGCTCAATTCCTTAGGCTTGCGATCAAGATACTCGTCGATATGAACAAGTCTGGCCATCTCTTTAGCTTTTGCGATCCGCTCATTTTTATTGACCTTTTGAATTTCAAGAGGAAAACAGATATTTTCCAAAACAGTCATGTGCGGATAAAGGGCATAGTTCTGGAATACAAGACCAACCCCTCTTTTTTGCGGAGGCATGTCCGTAACATCGTCATCGTCAAAATATATATGACCATCACTTACAGGCAAGATACCGGCCAGCATGTTGAGCATCGTCGATTTGCCGCAACCGGAAGGGCCGAGCAAAGCAATAAGCTTGCCGCTTTCAAAGTCCATCGAAAAGTCATCTACAGCGACGGTATCGGTAAATCTTTTGGTCAGATGTTCTACTTTAATTCGCATTATAAACTCCTTTGACAAAAAAAGCTTAGAGACCCCCTATTCAGAGTCTCTAGGCTTTTATATTTTTTGATCTTTACTGATTAACCTTCTTGTAAAGCGGCATTACAGTTTGCTTCAGCATCAGCCAAAGCAGTATTGACATCCTTTGTACCGGTAGCAACAGCTGTGATCAATTCTTCGATCTGGGATCTGACAACTGATACACCTGGAACAGCAGCAAAGGAACCGCCGATCTCGGAACGAAGGGAATCTAATGCTGTATTTCCTTCAACGAAGCTCTTATAAACTTCAGTATCTCTTGTTGCCTGATAAGGTGAAGCATAGTTAGCTACTTCACAGAACTCGGCATTGACTTCCGGTGATGCTAGGTATAGAGCGAATTCAGCTGTTGCCGCTTCGGTAGTTTCATCAGCTGAGAAGACGATCACACCACGATTCCAAGCCGGTGTCCATTCAACACTTCCGCCTTGCGGAACTGGTGCTACAGCATATTCATAACCTTCCGGCAATTCCAAGTATGGTTCACCGGCAACCGAACCGATATAAGATACTAGGTTTGTCGTATTGAAATCATTAGAGAAATATTGATCAGTAGCACTCAACATGAAGTATTCATCCGTTACGCCGTCAGCAAACCATTGGATGCGTTCAGCGACTTCCGGTGTATTGAAGGTAACTGAAAGATTGGCAACATCGATAAGTTCATTGCCTGTCTGCATGATCAAAGTCTGACCACCGTCAGTTAATGAATCGAAAGCAAAACCGTATTTCTCTGGATATGCGGCTTTGATCGCTTCACAATTAGCTTGTAATTCGTCCCAAGTTGCAGGAGCGGTTAAACCCAATTCTTCATAAATTGTCTTATTGTAGAAGAAGACTGGGCCTGATGTGAACAAAGGCAGGATATGAAGTTTACCATCAGTAAAGCTGGTAGCTTCAAGATAAGCACCTTCATCTACTGTGCTGGCAAAATTCTCTGGTACGTACTTGCTCAGATCAGCAACCAGACCATCATTTACGTAGTTGGCAGCTTCTGAAGCATAGTGAATGATAAGATTTGGACCTGTGCCCGTCGAAACAGCCTGCATGACCTTTGATTCAAAGTTCTCAAGTGCCTGTGTTTCGACAACGACTTCGATGTCTTCATGACTGGCATTGAAGTCTGCTACAGCCTGGTCGATGAAAGCTTGCTGATCTTCAGTGTAAGTGTGCCATAAGACAACGCGTGTCTTACCGTCTGAAGTCGTAGTACCACCGCTGGTTTGTGAACTACAACCTACTAGGCTCAGCGCTAGAGCTAAAGCCAAGAACAACGTGATAATTCTTTTCATAACTCTCCTTAATGTCTATTTAGACAACTGCATTATAACACTAACAACGTCTTTTTTACCGCATATAAAGAAAAAAGCTCCAAAAATTAAAGGAGCTTTCTTTGAAGTTTAATCGCAATTTAATCTTTCTTAATCGACGATGTCGACCCGATATCCTTCATACTCACCATTGAGCAAGCGAGCCTGGTTGGCGATCTCAAAGATATTGGCCAGTATCTTGCCGTCCTCATTGATGAATTCCTTTATGACATCGACGATCATCTTACCCTCGTCGACATTGATCTGATAATCATGATCCAAAACAATCTCCGTGAACTGACGCAATTCATCGATCGTTACAAAGGAGATACGGTGAAGCAACAGGACGTATCGGTCATAAGGATACTCATTGGCAAGCGATTCCTTAAGATCGTATACAGCGCGAATGAAATTCGAAGACAGGTAAGGATATAATTCGCTGATCTTTTCGTATATATCATCTTCCTTTTCGACCACATCGACTTCCAGGGCGTCTTTTAATTCATCCGCCAATTCTTCGATGTAAGCATCCTCCGCATTAAGACTCTCTTCGACCTTTTCATCACTCAGATCCTCTTGCCGCAGGATCTCAGAAAAGATCTGGTCAATCTCATCATTATCGGCTTTTTCGTCTTTGAAGACATCGCTCATGTCGACCTCTTGGCCATTTTCGTCAAGAGCTATCGTTTCATCGATCGCTTTCTGGATCTCCTTCAGATAACCATCTTCATCAAACGGAAGATCACCATCTTTATTTTGATCATCCAAGGATGTCAACAGATCTTCTATTTCCCTGATGATGCTGTCTTCATCACTGAGCGTTTCCTCTTCAGCTTTTTCCGGTTCTTCTTCATCATCAGTAATCTCCAGCTCAGCAAAGACCTCTTTAAGGGCTTCGTCGATATCTTCACCTTTCTCGATCTTGATCGGTTCATCATCCGGTTCAGAGAACAGATCGTCCATGATACTTTCGCCGATATACCTGAGCGATTCGGTTATATCATGGATATCATCTTCGATCGAAGAATCGAGATCATCAGTTATTTCTTCTTTTTCATCTATCAACTTCTGGCTTTGGGCATCCGTCATCTCTTCAAGTTCTTTCAAGATCTCATCGCTATCATCGCTTTCGTCTTTAATGACCGAGCTGAGATAAGTTAAAGCCGATGCCGCCGCCGCAAACAATACGACATGTCCTATCTTCACAAGTTTTTCCTCCTTACTTGCAGTATACCATCTCCGATATTCTCTTTTAGAATTATATCAAATCGATCATCTTCTTGTACATATTCTATGAATTCTTGGATCTTTTTGACCATTGTCAGCGTATGACGATTATGTGTCAGTGCACGGTCCTTTACAAAACCGTGAAAGTTCATATTATCAAAGACGATCGTCCCCCAGGGAGCCAGATGCGGGTAACACATCGCCAGATACTCTTTGTTGTGTGCTTTACCGGCATCAACAAATATAAGATCGTAATCATGCCAGATCTTAAAATCACCGATATCCTTATGATAGATCGATATCTGGTCTTCCAAACCGCTGTTTCTTATATTGATTACCGCCTGATCGTAACGCCGTTTATCTCTTTCGATGGTATCAATGTGAATGATACAGTCTATCTTCGCCATCTCAATCGCGCTATATCCTACTGCACTGCCTAATTCCAAGATATTACGATAACCATTTTCGATTATCAGTTCTTTAAGATAAGCAAGGGTCCCATCCTTGATGATCGGGACCCCTTGTGCCAATGCTTGATCTTTTAATTCCATTACTTAAGCAAATTGCTCATGAAGATGTGATAACGATCGTTTTTCGCTTTAGCTTCATCGTAAGTCTTATCCTTGATCGAGAAGTAGACTTTGCATTTAGGTTCTGTGCCGCTGGGTCTAATGGCAATAAACGATCCGTCTTCAAAATAGTATTTCAAAACATCAGATATATCGTAGCCGTTTAATTCCTCAACGCTATCACCGGTATGTATCTTGCGCTCTTTGTAGTCTTCCCACTTAACGACCCTGTTTCCTTCGATATCCGATATAGGATCCTTTCTTTGTCTGTCCATGATCTCTTTTAAGCGTTTCGCACCGTCCGCACCCGGTAACATGATCGACAATTGCGAGTCGTAATAAGCACCAAGACGATCGTAGATCTCATTCATGACATCATCAAGCGTCTTGCCCTTTTCACGATAATACGCACATGCTTCCGCCAGCATAAGACATGCCTGCGTCGCATCCTTATCGCGAACAAACGGTGACACCAATGACCCATAGGACTCTTCATAGCCGAAAACATAGTTCTTAGCGTGGTCTTTTTCGTATTTTGCGACTTTATCACCGATGTATTTAAATCCGGTCAACGTCTTCTCACACTCAACACCGTAATACTCAGCGACTGCCTCGCCGATATCCGATGTGACGATCGTATTGAACATGCACGGTCTTTCAGGCATCCTCCCCAGTTCCTTTCTCGAACTCAGAATGTATTCCAAAAGCAGCGCGCCGGTCTGATTACCGTTGAAGATCTTGTAGGTCCCCTTGATCTCTTTAATACCGACACCCATGCGATCGCCATCGGGATCGCAGACCAGAATCAGATCGCAATCCTCCTTTTCAGCCAGTTTCAATACTTCCTCATAAGCCCCAGCCTCTTCCGGATTAGGTGTTTTGGTCTTGGAAAAAGCCGGATCGGGTTCACATTGTTCAAGGACCGGGACGACATCGTAGCCAGCTTCTTTAAGTGTATCGCGGACTGCTAAGTTTGATGCTCCATGTTCGGGTGAAAAAGCGATCCTGAAGTCTTTCTTAAGATCTTTACGCAGCCTGATTCCCAAAACTTCTTTATAATATGCCGCATCAACTTCATCACTGACGACATGAATCAGTTTTTCATCGTATTCTCCCGGTTTGATAGCCAAAATATCATCGAGCATATCGATCTCATCGATGACTTTCTGAGCCAGTTCCGGAATCAATTGACAACCGTTCTGATCGTAAAGCTTGTAACCGTTGTACTCTTTCGGATTATGGCTGGCAGTGATCATTATGCCACCATCACAGTGGTAAAATCTCGTCATGAAGGATAATTCCGGCGTCGGTCTCAACTCCTTGGCGATGTAGACTTCAATGCCATAAGTAGCCAATAGATGTGCACAATCATAACCAAACTCCTTTGAGTGATAACGATTGTCATATGAGATGGCGACTTTTGGTTCGGAACTTTTTTTCTTAAGATAGTTGATAAAGCCCATCGTCGCTTTTCTGACTGTATGGATGTTCAGACGATTCGGCCCGACACCCATAAGTCCGCGCATACCCGCTGTCTGAAACTTGACATCAGTATAGAAACTGTCTTCGATCTCGCTTTCAGATAATGACAGCAGCTCGTTTTTCAATTCAGGATCAAGATCAGGATGATCTCTCCAATATTCATATCTTTGTTGTATATCCATGTTCACCTCTAATAATAAGGGAGATCATAAGATCTCCCTGTTTTCTTAAGCAATTACCTTTTGTGTCTTTAAGATCTCTTCGATCGTTTGGATAGCTACATCTTCATCTTCACCTTCACATGTAATGGTGATCTCCGATTGAGTCGGAATACCTAATGACATAACTCCCATGATTGATTTCATATTGACAGCGCGTTCTTTATATGCGACCTTGACATCGCTCTTGAATTTGCTGGCAGCATTTACGGCAACAGTAGCCGGACGCGCATGTAGTC
>CASEHR010000080.1 GCA_949287785.1 uncultured Bacillota bacterium
GATCTATTTTGAAGGACGTAATCCGATCAGAGGTAAAATAGAAATATCCGATAATAAATTTATAGATATGGATCAAAACAGTCCGGCTGATAAGATGGATACAAGGGGTCTTATCCAGCTGTCAAGTGTTATTGATTTTGATGAGGATACGGAATTTATCGTTTCCGGCAATGAGATCAGTGGCAATACAGTTAAGACCAGTACCGGTGATAGCAGTGATCTTATGGTTCTTCGTCTTTTTTCTAAAGATCAGGTAACGATAACAGGATGGACAGCAGGAGAGGCTTTTTCCGTCAAAGCGGATGCAGCCGATATCAAGCTGCCGTACTTTTCCGATAATGAAACAACAGTGAATGGTTATCGGTATACATTTATGGGTTGGGCTGATGAAGGTCATTACGATGGACCTACCACGGTCGTTGATGAATTTATGGCTGGTGGGACCACCGTTAGTAAAGGCATGTATTATGCAGTGTGGAAAGTTGAAGAAGTCAGCGAGCCGATCGAACCGGATGACGATCCGGTCATTCCTGTAAGACCGTCAAAGCCTGATGATGAGGATGAAAAATGCGTGGAAAAATATGGTGATGATTGGTATTGGAATGCGCAAGAGCGAGCTTGTATGTTGAAAGAGTATTCGGTAGTGATCGTAAATACATCGGCTAAATGAGTTATCGTTAAAATAGCTTAAGGAGCAGCATCTGGATCTGAGTCGGATAATTCAGATCATGATGCTGCTTTTCATTATTTACGGCTTTTTTTGTCATTGATAAGGTAAGCATTTTCATTTTAAAAAGCCTTGTATTTTTATATTCAGACCATTAGAATAAGTGAATCAATAGCGTCATATAATGCTTCGATATGGGAAGCAGTTTCTACATCAGACCGTAAATCTGATACTATGGCAAATACATTTATTTGTCGATGACCTGTTGATAGATAAATGGAGGAATAGAATGTTAGAGAAGTTTTTTAAGTTCCGTGAAAAGGGGACTTCTTTAAGCACTGAGATCGTTGCCGGTCTGACGACTTTTATGACGATGGCTTATGTCTTAGTCGTCCAGCCTTCAGCTATGGTCGGCGGTGCACCGGAACTTATCGATTGCGCGGGTATCCTGATTACGAAGGATGCAGTCATGGTCATGGTGGCTCTCATCTCATGCATCATCACGATCTTCATGGGTCTTTATGCCAACATGCCTTTTGCCCTGTCTTGTGGTATGGGTTCCAATTTCTTATTGGGATCGATGGTCCAGACAGGTGAACTTTCTTTCGGTTCGATAATGGGTATCATCCTGATCAGCGGTATCATCTTTGTCTTACTGTCTGTGTTTGGTATCCGTGACCTGATCGTCAGGATGATCCCCAAGAATATCAAAGTTGCGATATCGGCCTGTATCGGTTTCTTTATTGCCTATCTAGGTCTCAAGGATGCCGGTATCTGTGATTTCAGCGCCGGTCTTGCGATGGGTGATTTCACACAGATCAATGTTATTTTGTCGCTTGCTTGTCTTCTTCTGATCGCCGCTTTGACTGCTTATAAAGTCAAGGGAGCGATCCTGATCGGTATCATCGTCACGACTATCGTTGCCATCCCGCTTGGTGTTACAAGCGCTCCGTCATCGATCGTTGCGATGCCGGATTTCAATGCGATCGGCAATATCGTATTCAATATCAGCTTTGAAGGCGTCTTTACTGCCAGTGGTCTTATCCTGGTCTTCGTCGCTTTCTTCGGTGATTTCTTCTCGACTTTAGGTACTGTTCTGGGTGTCGGCAAAAAAGCCAATATGCTGGATGAAAACGGCAACCTGCCCGGTATCGAAAAGCCGTTTTTGGTCGACGCTATCGGTACTGTTGTCGGATCACTGTTCGGATGTACGACGATCACGACTTTCGTCGAATCGACCAGTGGTGTCGAGGCTGGTGGCCGTACAGGTTTTACATCGATCATCACAGCGTTGTTGTTCTTTGTTGCGATGTTCTTTGCACCGCTTGTCACGATCATTCCGACTTGTGCTACCGGACCGGCTCTTGTCTTTGTCGGTTTCTTGATGATCAGTGGTTTCAAGGATATCGAATTCGATAATTTCACGGAGGCTTTTGGTCCATTTGTCATGATCATGTTCGGTACTTTCATGGCAAGTATCGCTGCCGGAATCGCTGCCGGTATCATCGCTCATGTATTTATTAAAGTAATTACCGGTCAATTCAAAGATGTTCATCCAGCAATGTACATCCTTTGCATTCCGTTGATAATGTATTTTATTGTAGGTTAAAGATATGTATCAGATCAGAGTTAAAGACAGAAAAACACTCATCGCTGCGGCGATGGGCAAAGTAGAGTGCGACCTCAAGATCGCTGATGCTAAGATCGTCAATGTCTTCACAGGTGAGATCCTGGATGGCAGTGTATATGTCAAAGACGGTTTTATCG